>JAYEOP010000102.1 GCA_034723125.1 Bacteroidota bacterium
AATCGAGTAGGCGGCTGATATTCCTTCGTTAAAACTACGGCTAACAAAGTGTAGCTCTCACATTTATCTGCTATAATAAAATGGAAGAAGAAACAATTAAACTATAACTAATCGAATGGCTTGCAAAGCTTAAAGATGTAGAACCTTAATAAAAAAACTAATCCTTAGGCATATTCTCAAGCACATCAAGTAGTAAATCCCAAAACTGCTTAGTATTTATAATATTGATTCTTTCATCAGGAGTATGAGCTCCTTTGATATCAGGACCTATGGAAATCATATCAATACCCGGATACTTTTTACCAATCAAGCCACATTCAAGTCCTGCATGAATTGCTTTAACAGCAGGCTCTTCTTTAAACAATTTAATGTAGGATTTTTTAGTAATCTCTAATATTTCTGATTTTAAATTTGGTTGCCACCCTGGATATCCGTCTGTAGTTTCTACCTCAGCACCTGCAAGTTCAAATGTATTGCTAAGCATTTGTACAATCCAATCCAACTTTGACTCTACAGAACTTCTTTGACTTGTTCCTACAATAATTTCATTATCCATTTTAAGAGTAGCAAGATTTGTTGAAGTTTCAACAAGCTCAGGAATATTCTGACTCCAAGCCATTTCACCATGAGGGCAAATAAACAAAGATTTCAAAAGCATATCCTGTGTATTTTTATCAATTACAAAATCAGGAATGTTTGATTTTTTTACATCAATCTGCAAATCAGGAGCAGTTACAAAAAGTTCGTTTTTAGCAATTGAATTAAATTTATTTACATAATCAATAAATTCACTTTCTTTACCTTCCTTAACAACAACTTTCGCAAAAGCTTCCCGTGGAATTGCGTTTCTCATATTTCCACCATCTATAAATGAAATTCTGATATTAAAATCATCCTTAGCTTCAAATAAAAGTCTGTCTAAAAGTTTTATAGAATTTCCAAATCCTTTATGAATTTCATCACCTGAATGTCCACCTTTTAAGCCTTTAACAGAAATTTCAAAAGCAGTGGATTTTTTCGGAACATTCTCTTTCTCAAATTTAAAATATGCTTTTGTATCTCTTCCTCCTGCACAACCAATAAATAATTCTGCCCAATCTTCGGAATCAAGATTTATTAAAGTTCTACTTTCAAAAAAATCATCTTCTAGTGCAAATGCTCCTGACAAACCTGTTTCTTCATCAACAGTAAAAAGGCATTCAATAGGACCATGCTTTATATCGTCAGCAACTAAAATAGCCATTTGAGTAGCAATTCCAATTCCGTCATCTGCACCTAAAGTTGTTCCTTTTGCTTTCACCCAATCACCGTCAATGTATGGTTTTATTGCATCGGTTGCAAAATCATGTTCAGTATCACTATTTTTTTCACCTACCATATCCAAGTGGCTTTGCAACACAACAGGCTTAACATTTTCATATCCTTTTACGGCAGGCTTGGAAATTAAAATATTTCCAATTTCATCCTTCTTTGCTTGCAATTTGTATTTCTTTGCAAAATCCATTAAGTACTTAATAATCTTTTCCTCTTTCTTAGATGGTCGTGGAATTTTGCAAATTTCTTCAAAATAATTCCAAACAACAGTTGGCTCAAGTTCATTTATAATTTTAGTCATAATTCGCATTTAATAATAAAAATTTTCAACCTTCAAATTTCAAAATAATTATGTTAATAAAGAAGTAAAGGGTACTTAAATAATTATAAAATTAAAAATAGATAGTTTTCTAAGAGGCACTAAGTAGTAACAAAGAAATTAAGAAATATATGGTTCCAAAATTTCGGAATGAAATTTCTTTCGCTTACACAGCTCATGGGAATAAATATGAAAAAAATTGAATATTAAAATAAAATGTTGTAATTTTGGTAAATGTTAATACAATCATTTATATTCAATAGATATAAATAAAATAGCCAATTATGTAATAAAAAACCATGCAATTATCAAAAACACTTTTTTGGGATACAGATATAAATAAGTTAGATTATGAAAAACATGCACGACACATTATTGAACGCGTGTTAATGTACGGAATGTTAAATGATTGGTTTGAAATAAAAAAATATTATGGTATAGAACGAATAAAAGATGAAATCCTACAAATTCGTTACCTCAATAAAGTTACATTAAATTTTTTTAGTCAATATTTTAAAATAGAAAAAAAACAATTCAAATGTTACAATACAGAGCCGTCTATCCAAAAACTTTGGAATTACTAAAAATACTTATGAAATACAAAAGCTTACAAGACTTTTTTCTTGTTGGCGGAACATCATTAGCTTTACAATTAGGTCATCGTATTTCAGTAGATTTAGATTTATTTCTAAATAAAGATTTTGAAACAGTCAATATTTTACAAGAATTAAATACCAATTTAGAATTTAAAATAATTCTACAAAAAGAACAAAATTCATTAACAATAAATGCCAGAAAACAAAATATAAATGACGAATTTGTAAAAATAGATTTTATAAAATATCCATATCCATTAATAAATAAAGTAATCAAATCAGAGGGTTTAAGATTATTATCAATTGAAGACATTATTGCAATGAAATTGTCAGCAATATCAAATCGTGGAGCAAAAAAAGATTTTTACGATATTTATGAATTACTGAAAACTTTTACAATATCGGAAATGTTCAAATTATTTTCAATAAAATTTCCACAAATTGCACATTTCCATGTATTAAAAAGCTTAACATATTTTGAAGATGCCGAATCACAATTTTCTCCATTGACTCTCAATAATACAAAATGGGAACAAGTAAAAACAACAATAGAAAAAAAAGTAAATGAATATCTATAGAACCTCCCTTAATTCAAACCCTCACTTGATATTTTTCCTTATAAATTCAACAGTCAAAGGATTATAATTTATCTTTGCCGTTTAAAAAAAAGACTAAAAATTACAGCAATGGGATTAAAAAGCGGAATTGTAGGCTTACCAAATTCAGGAAAATCATCATTATTTAAAGCATTAACAAGCATTGATGTTAATATTGAAAACTTTCCATACACTACTACCGAATCAAATATAGGAATTGTAAATGTCCCTGACAAACGATTATACAAACTTTCTGAGATTGAAAAACCTCAAAAAACTATTCCCAATACTGTTGACTTTATCGATATTGCCGGGCTTGCAAAAGGTGCAAGTACAGGTGAAGGAATTGGCAATAAATTTCTTGACCAAATCAGGCATTGTGATTCTTTAATTCATATAATTCGTTGTTTTGATAATGATAGTATAATTCATGTAAACAATAAAGTTGACCCTCTAAGTGATAAAGAAGAAGTTGACCTTGAACTACAATTTAAAGACCTTGAATCTGTAGAAAAATTTATTACAAAAAACCAAAAAGTTGCTAAGTCGGGAAATAAAGAAGCTAAATTCATGCTTGACCTTCTTTTAGAAATAAAAAAACAGCTTGAGGATGGTGGTTTTGTAAGGGATATGTCATTTAACAAAGAAGAATTAAAAGCGATTAAAGGTTTTAGTTTTCTTACAAACAAAAGAACTTTATATGTTGCCAATGTAGGCGATTCGGACATTAATACGGGAAATAAATATGTTGAACAATTAAGAGAATCAATTGCTAAGGAAAATTCCGAACTTATTTTTCTTAATGCCAAGCTTGAAGCAGAAATTCAAAGTCTTGAAGAAGAAGAAAAACAAGAATTTATGGAAATGTATGAATTAGCAGAACCCGGAGTAAATAAACTTATTAATTCTGCATACAAACTTCTTGGGTTAATAACATATTTCACTGTTGGTCCAAAAGAAGTAAGAGCATGGTCAACATTAGAAAACAGCACAGCACCACAAGCAGCAGGAGTAATTCATTCCGATTTTGAAAAAGGATTTATCAGAGCTGAAATGATAAAATATGATGATTTTATAAATCTCGGTTCAGAACAAGCATGCAAAGACGCAGCAAAATTCCAGGTAGTAGGAAAAAATTATATTGTGCAAGATGGAGATTTACTACACTTTTTATTCAATGTTTAATTTACAAAAATCATAATCACTAATGGCAAAGAACAATCAAAATGACTTATTTAAAAAAATAATTTCTCATTGTAAAGAATATGGTTACATTTTTCCTTCAAGTGAAATATATGAAGGTTTAAGTGCTGTTTATGATTACGGGCAATACGGTGTAGAGCTAAAAAACAACATAAAAGACTATTGGTGGAAAGCCATGGTTCAGTTGCACGAAAATATTGTAGGTCTTGATTCTGCAATTTTTATGCATCCTGATGTGTGGAAAGCATCAGGGCATGTTGATGGTTTTAGTGATCCATTAATTGACAATAAAGATTCTAAAAAACGCTACAGAGCGGATGAACTAATTGAAGGACAGCTCAATAAATTTGAGCAAAAAATAAATAAAGAAGTCCAAAAAGCAGCAAAACGATTTGGAGAATCTTTTGATGAAGTTCAGTTTAAAGAAACAAATCCAAGAGTTCTATCCAATCAGAAAAAATATGATAATCTAAGAAATCGCTTTGTTAAAGCTCTAAAGGATAACAATCTTGTTGAACTCAAACAAATTATTGTTGACGAGGAGATTGCCTGTCCTATGAGCGGTAGCAGAAACTGGACAGATGTACGTCAGTTTAATTTAATGTTCTCTACTCAAATAGGAGCAACTGCGGAAGGTGCAAATCAAATTTACCTCCGCCCGGAAACAGCACAAGGCATTTTTGTAAACTATCTTAATGTTCAAAAAAGCGGAAGAATGAAGCTTCCTTTTGGAATAGCACAAATCGGAAAAGCTTTTAGGAATGAAATTATTGCTCGTCAATTCATTATCCGAATGAGAGAATTTGAACAAATGGAAATGCAATTTTTTATTCAACCGGGAACTGAAGAAGAATGGTTTAAGTACTGGAAAGAAGCACGAATGAAGTGGCATCATTCACTTGGTATTCCTAAAGAAAAATTTAAATTTCATGAGCATGATAAATTAGCTCATTACGCTAAAGCAGCTTTTGACATTGAATATGAATATCCTATGGGATTTAAAGAACTTGAAGGAATTCATTCAAGAACAGATTTTGACCTTACTCAACATCAGAATTTTACAAAGAAAAAATTACAATATTTTGACCCTGAACGCAACGAAAGTTACATTCCTTATGTTGTTGAAACATCTATTGGATTAGACAGAATGTTTCTTGCAATAATTTCGGATGCTTACACAGAAGAACAACTTGAAAACAACACAACACGAGTAGTTCTTAACCTCCCTCCCTTCCTTGCACCTGTAAAAGTTGCAATTTTACCACTTCTTAAAAAGGATGGACTTGACAAAAAAGCAATGAATATTTTTAATGAGCTTAAATTTCATTTTAATTGTCAGTATGACGAAAAAGATTCAATAGGAAAACGATACAGAAGACAGGATGCCATAGGAACACCTTATGCAATAACAATTGACCATCAGACACTTGAAGACGACACTGTAACATTACGATATCGAACAACAATGAAACAAATAAGAGTTTCGGTAGCTGAATTGGTTGAAGAATTAACTAAAGAAGTTAGTACTGAGAGGGTTTTAAAAAGTTTGTAGGTCTTTTATTTTTTCTGTTCTGCTTCAACTTTCAACATATCAAGAAGGTATTTTCCGTAACCGCTTTTTTTCAATGAATTTGCAATCTTTTTTAATTGCTTATCATCTATGTATCCCATTTTGTATGCAATTTCTTCAATACATGAAATTTTTGTTCCCTGACGTTCCTGCAAAACCTGAACAAATTGTCCTGCTTGCATTAGCGATGTAAAAGTTCCTGTATCAAGCCATGCTGTTCCTCGCCCGAGAACCTTTACTTTAAGATTTCCTCTTTTCAAAAATTCCTTATTTACATCGGTAATTTCATACTCTCCACGTGCTGAAGGTTTTAAATTTTTAGCAATTTCCACAACATCATTATTGTAAAAATACAATCCGGGAACTGCATAGTTAGACTTTGGCTTTAAAGGTTTTTCTTCAAGACTTAAAGCATTCCTATTTTCATCAAATTCAACTACTCCATATCTTTCAGGGTCAGAAACATGATACGCAAAAACATATCCTCCTTCAGGGTCATTACATTGTTGTAATGTTTTAGGCAGTTCGTGTCCGTAAAAAATATTATCCCCAAGCACAAGACAAACTTTATCATTTCCAATAAATTCTTCACCAAGTACAAAAGCCTGAGCAAGACCGTTTGGTACTTCCTGTACTTTATACGAAAAATTGCAACCAATATCAGAACCATCTCCAAGCAAATGCTCAAATTTTGGCAAATCCTCAGGGGTAGAAATAATAAGTATTTCACGAATACCCGATAGCATTAATATTGATAAAGGATAATAAATCATTGGTTTATCGTAAACAGGCATTAACTGCTTACTTACTGCAAGTGTTAAAGGATGCAATCTTGTTCCCGAGCCTCCTGCTAAAATAATTCCTTTCATGAGCTTTTATATTGTTTATTTGTTTATTTGTTTATTCAATAATTTATTCATTTTCTCCTACCCATACTGCTCTTTGTAATATTTTTGATAATCACCTGAGATTATATTTTCCATCCATTCTTCATTTTCCAAATACCAATCTACAGTTTTTTCAAGACCATCTTCAAAGACTAATGAAGGTTTCCACCCAAGATCATTTTCAATTTTTGTCGGATCAATAGCGTATCTTAGGTCATGCCCTGCTCTATCTTTTACAAAAGTAATAAGTTTTTCTGATTCGCCTTCTGCCCTATTGAGTTTTTTATCAATAATTTTACAAAGAAGCTTTACAATATCAATGTTTTTCCATTCATTTTTTCCACCAATATTGTAAGTTTCGCCTACTTTACCTTCATGAAAAATAGTATCAATAGCTGAAGCATGGTCTTTCACCCAAAGCCAATCTCTAACATTTAGCCCTTTGCCATAAACAGGTAATGATTTTTTATTTTTTAGATTATTAATCATTAGAGGAAGTAATTTTTCAGGAAATTGATTTGGACCATAATTATTTGAGCAATTTGATATTTTTACCGGAATTCCAAATGTATGAAAATAAGCCCTAACGATATGGTCGGAACTTGCCTTTGAAGCCGAATAAGGTGAACGGGGATCATAAGCTGTTGTTTCTTTGAACATTCCTGTTTCTCCAAGACTACCATAAACTTCATCTGTAGAAACGTGATAAAAAATATGTTCTTTATTTTCACCCCAAATATCTTTAGCAGAGTTCAATAAATTTAATGTTCCTACAATATTTGTTTCAATAAATTCATTTGGATTCGTAATAGACCTGTCAACATGAGATTCTGCGGCAAGATGAATTACCGAATCAAATTTTTCTTTTTCAAAAAGCTCGGAAATAAAATTCCGGTCAACAATATCTCCTTTTACAAAAGTATAATTCGGAGCATTTTCAACATCAGTAATATTTTTTAAATTTCCTGCATAAGTAAGTTTATCAAGATTGTAAATATGGTAATCTTTGTATTTATTTACAAACAATCTTACAAGATGAGAACCGATAAAACCCGCACCACCTGTTATTAGTATTTTCTTCATTAATATTTTCTTTTATTTAAAATTCTCTAATGTTTTAAAATAATCAATAGTTATTTTTAATCCTTCCTTACGGTCAACCTTTGGTTCCCAACCAAGTAATTTTCTTGCTTTAGTAATATTAGGTTTTCTTTGTTTAGGATCATCAGCAGGTAATTCTTTTGTAATAACTTTTGATTTTGAATTAGTAAGCTTAATAATTTCTTTAGCAAAATCCATAATTGATATTTCGGAAGGATTACCAATATTCACAGGATAATTATAGTTACTCATAAGCAATTTATAAATTCCGTCAACCTGATCGTCAATGTAACAAAAAGACCTTGTTTGACTTCCATCACCAAAAACAGTAATATCTTCATTATTAAAAGCTTGTCCTATAAATGCGGGCAATGCTCTTCCGTCATTTAATCTCATTCTTGGTCCGTAAGTATTAAAAATTCTAACAATTCTTGTATCCAATCTATGGAATGTATGGTATGCCATAGTAATAGCTTCCATAAATCGCTTTGCTTCGTCATAAACTCCGCGAGGACCAATAGGATTTACATTCCCCCAGTACTCTTCGATTTGTGGATGGATTAAAGGATCGCCATAAACCTCAGAAGTAGAAGCAATTAGTAGTCTTGCTTTTTTGGCAAGAGCCAAACCTAGTAAGTTATGAGTTCCTAAAGAACCAACTTTTAATGTTTGAATTGGCATTTTTAAATAATCAATGGGACTGGCAGGTGAAGCAAAATGAAGAATAT
This sequence comes from Bacteroidota bacterium, assembly GCA_034723125.1. Classification (NCBI taxonomy): domain Bacteria; kingdom Pseudomonadati; phylum Bacteroidota; species Bacteroidota bacterium. Next base: position 8,315 of record JAYEOP010000102.1, read on the forward strand.
AATCTAAATCACCGGGAACATGAACAAATGTACTAACATCATGATAATAAAATGTAAATTCTTTTAATTTAAAAAGATGAGAAATATTATCTATGTTTCCGGTTAAGAGGTTATCCATTCCCACTACATCAAAACCTTCATTTATAAATTTATCACACAGATGTGAACCGATAAATCCGGCTGCACCCGTAATAAGTACTTTTTTTCTTTTTAAACCTTCTTTCATAATATTAATTTTTTATTTTTAACTGTCTTTATAAAAAAATTACACAAACAAATTTTATTTGTATTTTTTGAATAACGGTAGGAAGATTTTCTTCCTACCGTTTTAATAAAAAAATCTATTTTAGAGTATTGTTTCTACCGATTGAAAAATAATCAAACCCAAGTTCTTTCAATTCTTCATGGTCGTAAAGATTCCTACCGTCAAATATTACTTTGTTTTTTAAGTTTACAGCAATTTTTCCAAAACTTGGATTTCTAAATGCCTGCCATTCTGTTACAACGAGTAAACAATCAGCATCTTTCAAAACATCATATTGTTTTACTTCATAAGAAATTTTATCACCAATAAGAGCTTTTACATTATCCATAGCTTCAGGATCATGGGCAATAATTTCAGCACCTTCTTCAATTAATTTATCAATAATATACAATGCAGATGCTTCTCTAATATCATCGGTATTTGCTTTAAAAGCAAGACCCCACATTGCTATTTTTTTACCTTTTAAACTACCGCCAAAATATTCCTTCATTCTTGGAACAATAATAGTTTTTTGTATCTGATTAATCTTCATAACGGCTTTAAGAATTTCAAAATCATAACCATTTTGATTTGCTGTTTTCGATAATGCTTGTACATCTTTAGGGAAACAACTACCTCCATATCCGATTCCTGAATATAAGAAATGTTTTCCCACTCTCACATCTGAGCCAATACCACGTCTTACATGGTCAACATTTGCACCAACAATATCACACAGATTAGCAATTTCATTCATAAAAGTAATTTTTGTAGCAAGGAATGAATTTGCTGCATATTTTGTCATTTCCGAAGATTTTTCATCCATAAAAACAATTGGATTACCTGACCTTACAAATGGCTTGTATAAACTATTTATTAGTTCACGAGCCTTCTCCGATCTTGTACCAATAACAATTCTATCGGGCTTCATAAAATCATCAACAGCAAAGCCTTCTTTTAAAAATTCAGGGTTTGAAACAACATCAAATTCCACATTACAATTTTCTAATAATTTTGCTTTTACTTTATCTGCTGTTCCAACGGGTACTGTACTTTTATTTACAATAACCGTATAATCTTTTAGCATAGGTCCCAACTCACCTGCAACATCAAGTACAAAGTGAAGGTCGGCAGAACCATCTGCACCCGGAGGTGTGGGCAAAGCAAGGAAAATTATTTTTGCTCCTTCAATTCCTTCTTTTAAACTTGTTGTAAAATCAATTTTTTCTTGTTCAATATTTCTTTTAAAAAGAACTTCAAGTCCTGGTTCATAAATAGGAATAATCCCTTTTCTCATATTCTCTACTTTTTTTTCATCAATATCCACACATGTAACATGATTTCCCGATTCTGCGAAACAAGTACCTGTTACTAATCCTACGTAACCTGTTCCAATAACTGCTATTTTCATAATAATAATTTTAGTTTAAAATAATTTAGAGTAAAATACAATTTAATATCATTAGTTTTGCATAAAAAACAAAATCGAATATACAGTGCCATGATAAGAAAATGCAAATTAATATTACTTTTATTATTTTTTTCTTTTCAAGTTTTTTATTTGAATGCTCAAACAAGCATTAGAGATTCTTCAATAAACATGTCAATTATAGGACTCAATTATTCTCTTTATCAAACAGATAAAGACATGGGTAACAGCTTTGGGTTAACATCAATGAGCGGTATCTCTTACTCTTTTAAATTTAGTAATAATTTTATTCTATCAGCCTCATTTGATTTTCTTTTTGGTTCCGATGTTAAAGAAGATGATATTTTAGATGAACTAAAAACATCAAAAGGATATTTGCTCAATAGTCAAGGATTGATGGAACCAATTGCTCTTGAAGAAAGAGGATATTTTACTTCATTTAAAATCGGCAAACTATTTCCTGTGCTTAGTGTAAACCCAAATTCAGGAATATTTGTTAACATTGGAGCTGGATTTATTCAACACAAAATTTTTTTTAATTACAACCAAAACTACATTGACCTTCCTCAAATTCAAGGTGATTATTTAAAAGGATATGACAGACTCACTAACGGACTTGCTCTTAGTCAGGAAATTGGATATTATCATTTTGCTAACAACAACTTAGGTAGTTTTCATTTTGCTTTTACTGTTATTGAGGGTTTTACTCAAAATCGTAGAGATTGGAATTTTGATGAATTTTCAAAAGATACTAAAAAAAGACTTGACCTTCTTTACGGTTTTAAAATAGGACTTGACATACCCGTTTATAATCGCGTACCAGATGATTTTTATATATATTAAATATGAATAAAATAATTGACAGCATAACACTTTTGCTTTACAATATATTTTTAAAAGGATATTTCCTCTTTGTATTAATAGCATCCATTTGGAATAAAAAAGCTAAACAATGGATTGCAGGAAGAAAGAATATTTTTCAAAAAATAGAAGAAGCAAAATTAACTCACAAAAAAAATATTTGGATGCACGTAGCATCACTTGGAGAGTTTGAACAAGGTCGTCCAATAATAGAATTACTAAAAAAACAATACCCTGATTACAAAATAATTCTTAGCTTTTTTTCACCCTCAGGTTTTGAGATAAGAAAAGATTATGAATTTGCCGACCATATTTTTTATTTGCCTCATGACGGAAAAAAAAATTCAAGAAAATTTATTGAACTAATAAATCCAAAGATTGCAATATTTGTTAAATACGATTTTTGGTACTGGTATTTTAAAAATCTCCACAAAAAAAATATCCCTTTAATACTTGTTTCTTCAATTTTTAAAAAAGAACAATTATTTTTTAAAAAATTCACTGGAATATTTAAGCGTATCCTACTTTATGTTAATTACTTTTTTGTTCAGGATACTCCATCAAAACAACTATTAAACAAATACGGATATAAAAATGTAAGTGTAATTCCCGATACAAGAATAGACAGAGTTAATCAAATTTGTAATGAAGCAGGGAAAAAGGAAATAGAACTAATTGAAAAATTCAAAAACAAAGAACAATTACTAATTGTAGGTTCTTCCTACGAAACAGAAGAAAAATATATTCACAAATTAATTTCATCAAGCACCTTTAAAGGCAAAGTAATTCTTGCTCCTCACAAAATTGATGAAAAGCATATTTCTTTTATAAAAAATCTTTTTGGTAATGAAGCATTATTTTGGTCAGAGGTAAAAGACAACAAAAAAATTGATACGAACAAACAAATTTTTGTAATAAATACAATCGGGTTATTACAATACCTTTATCAATATGCTGACATTGCAATAATTGGAGGTGGTTTCAACAAAAGTATTCACAACACTCTTGAACCTGCAACTTTCGGAATTCCAATAATTTTTGGACCAAATAGTCATGAAAATTTTAACGAAGCGATTAAGTTAATAAAATTAAAAGGAGCATTTTTAATTAATAACTACGAAGACTTGAAATCAACAATCAGTTATTTACAAAAAGAAAAAAATATTTTAGAATCAGGGGAAATTTGCAAAAATTTCATCAAAGATAATACAGGTGGTTCAGCAAAAGTTGTTTCTTTTATTTCCAAATATTTATAAGTCTTTTTAAAAAAACAAGGCACAATTCATATACTACTGATTACCTTGACTCTAATTACATTCCACCAAATACAACCTACACATTTAGCGTGAATTTTGCAGGTTTACCGACAATACTAACGTGAATTTTGCAGGTTTACCAACAATATTAACGTGAATTTTGCAGGTTTATGAAATTATTTTATTTATATTTGCATAAAAATATATAATATCATGGCAACACTTACACGAATTATTAGAGATAAAATAATTGAGAAAATTAAAAAATTCAACAAGATTATTGTCATTTATGGTGCAAGACAAGTAGGGAAAACCACCCTTGTAAAACAGATTGTAGAAAATCTGAATTATAAAACCATTTGGATAAATGCTGACCAATCAAAATATATAGAAGTATTATCCAGTAAAGATCTTAATAAATTAAAGTTACTTGTAGAAAATTACGAATTACTGATAATTGATGAAGCCCAAAGAATCCCTGACATTGGAATAAATTTAAAAATACTTCACGATGAAATTAAGAATCTAAAAATTATTGTTACTGGTTCTTCTTCATTTGACCTTGCTCAAAAAGTAACTGAACCACTAACAGGAAGAAAATACGTATTAAAACTTTTACCATTTTCAATCAATGAAATGCTAACTGAACTCAATAAATTTGAACTCAATAATAAAATTGAAGAAATTATTATTTATGGTTCATATCCTGAAATTTATAAAAGACAAAATTACAAAGAAAAAGAAGACTTACTTTATGAAATTGGCAACTCTTATCTTTTTAAAGATATAATTGAACTGAATAATATTCGCTTTACACGAAAACTCAATGACCTATTAAAATTACTGTCCTTTCAAATCGGTTCAGAAGCATCTATAAATGAGTTAGCAAGCAAACTTAAACTGAATCGGGAATCAGTTGAGAAATATATTGAATTACTTGAAAAATCTTTTATAATTTTCAGACTCTCAGCTTTTAATAGGAATTTAAGAAAAGAAGTCAGTAAAATGGATAAATTCTATTTTTATGACCTTGGCATAAGAAATATGTTAATCAATAATTTCAATTCGTTCAATAACCGTAATGACATTGGACAATTATGGGAAAATTTTATAATTTCAGAAAGAATTAAACAACTATCATTTAGCGAGATTCATGCTTCCAAATATTTTTGGAGAACATATACCGGAGCGGAGCTCGATTATATTGAAGAAAAAAACGGACAACTAAATGCCTATGAAATAAAATTCAACAAAGGCAAAGTACGAATACCTAAAACATGGCTTGAAACATATAATAATTCCACTTTTAAATTAATTAATAATGATAATTATTTTGATTTTCTTACTTGATATTAACAGCAAGAAGTAACATTAGTTAAAAATCCTCCAAAGCTCGCTTTACTTTATTAATTAACCATACGGGTGTTGATGTAGCACCGGAAATACCTACTTTTTCATTTTTATTAAACCACGATTTTTTCAACTCATCAGTATCGGTAATAAAAAAAGTATTAGGATTGTGATTTTTACTAACTCCAAATAAAACCTTAGCATTTGAAGAATTTCTTCCTGCTACAAAAACAATTTTATCATTTCTCTTTGCAAAATCTTTTAGTTCGTATTTTCTATTAACCACTTGGGTACAAATTGTATTATGAAAATCTACAACAACTTCTTTTTTCAAAAGAAATTCTTTTATTTCATAAAACTCATCAACATCTTTAGTTGTTTGACTTAGCAGTATCATTCGTTGAGGGATTTCTATTTTTTTCAATTCATCCAAACTACTAAAAATCACAGCTTCATTTTTTATTTGTCCATTTAAGCCAATAATCTCAGGATGATTTTTATTGCCAAAAATAAAAATTGGAAGTGATAATTTTTTCAACTCAATTAATTTCTTTTGCAGTTTATTTACAATTATACAAGTTGCATTTATCAATTTAATATTATTTTCTTTTGCAGTAGTAAAAGTTTCAGGAGGTTCACCATGTGCACGCAAAAGAACAGTTTCGTTTTTTAGTTTTTTATATTCATCATTATGAATTGTAAGCATACCTAAATTTTCAAGGCGTTGTATCTCCATTTTATTATGAACAATACTACCGAGGCAATAAAGTTTATCATTTTTTTTCAAGTATTCTTCTGCAATTCCTATTGCATTTACAACCCCAAAGCAAAACCCTGACTTTTTGTCAACTTCTATTTTCAACGAAAGAGCTGTCATAACAATTGTTTATTTTATTACAAAAATATAAAATTATTTCAGTTTTAAATAGTGTCTCTTAGAAAACTCTACAAAATTAAAAATAGATTTTTTCTAAGAGGCACTAAATAAACAATCAAACAAAATTGTTTTACAAAAAAAATTCTTTTATATTGAAAAATATATATATGTATTACTTTTGCAAAACAAATTTATCCAATTAAATACTTAATGGAATAATATTTGTAAAATAGAGCTAAAAAATCTAAATTAAATTATGAGAACAGTAACACTAATTATTACCTTCATACTTTTTTCCCTAAGTTTCCAAACAAAAGCACAAGACCAAATAAAATGGTTAGACTGGAATGAAGGATATCCAAAAGCAGTAAAATCTGACAAAATACTTTTAATTGACTTATACACAGAGTGGTGTAAGTGGTGTAAAGTTATGGATGATAAAACTTATTCCCAACAAAATATTATTCAAGCAGTAAACAAAGACTTTATTCCTGTAAAATTCAACCCTGAGATTAAAGGGAAAAAATATAAAATTGGTAATAAAGAATTTGGAGGAAGAGAACTTTATTCAATGTTAATTCAAAATCAAAGAGCAGGATATCCTACGACAGTTTTTCTTTTTGTAAATGAAAGGAAAGTATATCTTCAACCTGGATATCAGAACCCTGAAAACTTTCAAAAAATATTAACTTCTTTCAGCGATCTAAAGAAGCAAGCATCAAAGTAATAAATTATCTAAATGATGACAAGCAAAGCAATAATAATCACACTTTCAATTCTTTTTTTTAGTAATCTTGCTTTTTCACAAGATAACAAATCAATAAAATGGTATAGTTGGGAAGAGGGTTATAAAATTGCTAAAAAAGAAAATAAAATTCTTATTGTTGACTTGGTTACAGACAATTGTCCGTTTTGCAAAAAAATGGAAAAATCTACTTACACAAATAAAAAGGTCGTTAAAACTATAAATGAAAGTTTTGTTGCAGTAATGTTCAATCCAGAAAGTGCAAAAAATAAAGATAAAACTTTTAGCCTCAATGGGAAACAACTTACAAGCATTCAGCTTTTAGCATGTTTAACAAATAATTCAACCTTATCAAACGAACCTAAAATCGGTTACCCCACAACATCTTTTCTTTTCACAAAGGATCATGAAGTTTATTTTGAGACTGGATATCAAGATGCTTCTATTTTTAAGTACATGCTTAAAAGCTGTTTGAAAATACAGGAAACAAAATAAAAGTCATTTCACTTTACATCGCCCCATTGAATTATTATAAGAAATGGATAAACATCTCAGGAAAAAAGAAATTTTCAAAAATATTGAAATAATTGATTTAGGTGCAAAAGGAAAAGGTATTGCCAAAATTAATAACAAAGTTGTTTTTATTGACAAAACAATTCCCGGAGATATTGTAAACATTCAAATATTTGGAAAAAAGAAAGGCTACTTTTCTGCAAATATTCTTGATTTTGTTCAGTTATCGCAAAAACGTACTAAGGCAGTCTGTAATCATTTTAACCTTTGTGGTGGATGCAAAATTCAGAACATGAAATATAGTGAGCAACTTTTGCACAAACAAAAAATTGTTTTTGATAGCCTCACACGTATTGGCAAAGTTGAAAATCCTGAAATATTAGAAATAATTGGTTCTGAAAAAACTGAATTTTATCGCAACAAACTTGATTTTTCATTTTCTAATAAAAGATGGCTCACTGAGAAAGAAATAAAAGAAGACAAAGATTTTAACAGAAATGGATTAGGCTTTCATATTCCCGGAAGATTTGATAAAATTGTTGATATTGAAAAATGCTATCTCCTTGCCGAGCCATCAAACAAAATCAGAAATGAAACAAGGAAATATGCTATTGAAAATAATCTTAGTTTTTATGACACTATTGCTACAAGCGGATTATTACGAAACCTTGTAATTAGAATTTCATCAATTGGAGAAATCATGGTTAATGTTGTTTTTGGAGAAAATAATATTAAAGAAATTACTAATTTATTAAATCATATTGTCAAGTCTTTTCCTGAGATAACTTCAGTTTTTTATATGATAAATCTTAAAAAGAACGATTCTCTTTACGACATTGAACCTAAACATTTTTCAGGAAGCACGCATATCAAAGAAAAAATTGAGCATATTGAAATTCTTCTTGGTCCAAAATCATTTTCTCAAACAAATTCATTTCAAGCAATTAACTTGTACAATGTAGTGCGTGATTTTGCAAATATCAAAAAAACAGACATTGTTTATGACCTTTATTCAGGTGTAGGAAGTATAGGTTTATTCCTTGCAGAAAAAGCAAAAAAAATTATTGGAATTGAAACTGTTGATGAATCGGTTATCGAAGCTGATATCAATAAAGCAAATAATAATATTAAAAATGCAACATTTCATTCAGGAATTGTTGAAAATATTCTTGACGATAATTTCATTAGCGATAATGGAAAAGCTGACATAATTATTGTTGACCCGCCAAGAGCAGGACTTCACAAAAAGGTTATTCCTGTTATTAAAAAATCGGGAGCGAAAAAAATTATTTATGTAAGTTGCAATCCTGCAACACAAGCAAGAGATATTGAGCTGTTAAGTTCTGATTATACTTTTATTAAATCACAGCCTGTTGACATGTTTCCCCACACACTTCATGTTGAAAATGTAGCACTTTTAATTCTGAAAAATAATTAATTATGGATGCTCAAGAGATTCTTAAAAACTTAGAAAAAGACTTAAAATATTATAACGATTCAATTAAAGAAGTTGCTTATGAAGTTTTATCAAGCAAAATTTCAAAATATCCTATCTTTATTGCCCACCAACATGAAGTAAAAATAGGTGAAGTAATTCTAAACAAAGATGATTTTGAAAAGAATTGGACTATAAATGCAACTACTGTTGAAGAACTAAT
>JAYEOP010000103.1 GCA_034723125.1 Bacteroidota bacterium
TTTTTGCGTTCTTTGCGTCTTTGCGAGAAACAAATAAATAAGGATGCAGGATACAGGATACAAGATGCAGGATGCAAGATGCAGGTTCATAAAAGAATGTAGAGCCAAATGGACATTTGTCTATTAAGCATAGAAGCATTTTATTCAATTATTTCTTCAATATTAAAAATTAATTCTTTATCTGATTCAAAATCAAACAATGTGAGTTTTCTTAAATCATAGAAATAATTCCAATAATTAAAAAGAGAATTATAGTATTTCCTCATAGCTTCATCTTTTTCAGTTAAAGCAATATTTAAATCTGTAACGCTTATTTTACCGAGCAAAAACCTTTGCTTAATTACATTATATCTATTTTGTGCAATAGTATCAGATTTTGCGGCAATTAGTAATTGTTTTTCCTGCATATTGAACTGCATAACTTTCAAAAATAAATTCTGCTCAAAATCAATAATTTCCTGCTCAACAGTAATTTGTGTAACATTTTGATTTGATAAAGCCATTTTATATTTACCTTTTCCCAGTCCCCAATCAATAATTGGAACATTTAATCCAAAAGATACTCTTTGTTGGTCCTGAGGTTTATTATAGGCATCAGTTAAATTAAAAGCACTTTGAGTAAGTCCGAAACTTGCGTAAATATCTGCATTAAATGTATTTTCCAATTTAGCTTTTTGAACATCTCTTTCTGCTTCAATTAAATTTATGCTGAGAGCTAAAAGTTCAGGATTATTTTTTTTTGCATACAATAGTGCTTTTTCAAAATCTATTTTCAAATCAGGAATATTTGAAGGTACAATTATTTCAATATCCGTATTAGAAGCCAATCCAAGGAATGATGTTAACTTAAATTTTTTCATTTTAAGGTCAAGTTCCGCATCATTAACAGCAGCATCCGAATTGAGTAAGCTGAGTTCCATTTGAAGAAGTTCATTACGGGCAATTATACCCATGTTATATCGCCCTTTTGCAATTTGATATAGAGTATCATTGTTATTAAAATTAACCAACGAAATTTGAACATTCAACTGGGATTGAGCAAGATTGAAAAAATATCGTATTGCCCTAATCGAAATATTTTCAATATCCAGTAAATAATTTTTTTGCGATTCTTGATAAACCATCGGTTCGATTTTTTTATCCCATTTTAAAGAATTGTAAGAAAAAACAGGCTGTATAATTCCTATGGAAAATGGGGAACTTAAATACGATGTAACTGTTGAATCACCATAAAGGTCAATTCTATCCAGATTGGTATTAAGAAAAAACTTACCACCTGTAAAGCCAAGATTTTTTTCAATTGACAGATTTGCAGATGATGTTGATAATCGCCTTTCTACAAAGGCATCTTCACCACCTGGTAAAGTTATTTTAGAAATTGATCTTTCAAATGATGGTAGCGTTGCTGATAATGATAATGATGGTAAATAATTAGCAAGATGTGTTCTGTATCTCCAATAATAAGCTCTGAATTTATGCCTTGTAAGAAATGACTCAGGAGATTGAGTAGTTGCAATTTCTATAACTTCTGATAAACTAAGTTTGACTTTATTGTCCTGTGCATTTGCAAAATTGCATGTAGATAAAATCGAAATAACAAGTATTGCTTTTAATAACTTCATATTGACTTTTTTAAAAATAAATCTTTCAAGCATTTCATTTTCATTCATATCTTAATGATTCTATGGGGTTTTTTTCTGCAGCTTTTTTTGCAGGCATATAACCGAATATAATTCCAATAAATATTGAAACGAAAAAAGATATTAAAATAGCACTTATTGAAACAATTGTTAATATTCCTGAAACTTTTTGTATCAATCCTGACATAACAATGCCAAGAATAATTCCAATAATACCTCCTGAAACGCTTATCATTATTGATTCTGCCAAAAATTGAATAACAATATCTTTCTTAGTGGCACCAAGTGCCTGCCTTGTTCCTATCTCTTTTATTCTTTCCATAACGGATGCAAGCATTATATTCATAATACCAATACCACCGACAAGTAAAGATATTCCTGCAATAACTGCCAATACAATATTGAAAACGTCTTTGGTCTTTTGTTGTTGTTTTAATAATAATTCAGGTACTGTAATTTCAAAATCAGCAATTCCTGAGTGTCTTCTTAATAACATTCTATCAATAATTTTCGTTGTCGGAATAAGTTGTTCTGTTTCTTCAACCTGTATGGTAATTTTATCCAACTGATTATATTTCCAGTCAGGATGTTCCTCTTCAAAGTATTTTCTATCACTAACCATTTCTGAAGAGATTTTTTCTCTGTTGCTGTAATACATTAACATTGTTTTTAGTGGAATATAAACCTCTGAGTTGGATTTGTTCAACTTCAATTCTTGTAATTTGTTTTCTGAAACAGTCCTGCTTTTGAGAATACCAACTATCTTTAGCCAAATTCCCCCACATTTAATCTGCTTGCCTATTGGGTCTTCAGTGTTGAACAGTTTTGTTTTTAAATTATTACTGATAATACAAATTGGCTTGCCATATTTTTCCTGATAATTACCAAAAAAAGTTCCTTTTTCTAATTCAAGGTTAAATAGTTTGAAATAATATGCAGTAACACCTAATAACTTTACTTCTTCATGCTTGCCTTTATTTATTAAATTAGTTTCAATATTAATTTCAGGTGATACATATTTAATTGTTGGAATAATTTCTTTTATCGAAATTACATCAGCTATATTTAAACCTTTTGAAAATTTTTCTTTTTTATTTTTATCAGATTCATCTTCAGATATTTCATTATTTTGTTTGTCATCCAAAATAGGAGTAATTATTATATTATTTACACCTACTAACTTTATTTGCTCAAGAATTTCTTTTTGAGCACCTTTGCCTATAGCCAACATACTAATAACAGCCGCTACGCCAAATACAATTCCTAAAGCTGTTAGAAAGGATTTTAGTTTGTTTAAAATTATAGCTTCAAAAGCTGAAGATATATCGTGATAATATTTTTCTAAAAATTTCAATGTTTTTAAAATTATTTTTTATTTAAAGAAGATTTCTTTGCTTTAGAAGATACCTCCTTTTTTGAGTCCAACTCAACAAAATTAAGCTTTTCTTCATTTTCAGGAACTGTCAATAAAACTTTGTCTCCTTCTTTAATACCTTCTATAATTATAATTTCATTTTCATTTGATTTTCCTGTTTTTGCAATTTGTTTCACAATCTTTAAAGCACTTTGTTTGTAAATATATATCAAACTATCAGAAGTATTTAAAGCCTCTAACGGAATAGAAACAACATTATTAAAAGTATCTGTTATAATTTTATTACTTGTTGTCATTGCCGGACGCAATATCGAATCGTACTCATTTAGTTGAATTATCACTTCAAATACTTTAGCATTGCTGTTTGGTAGCTGTTCGCCTATATTGGCTATTTCCTTTACAACTCCTGAGTATTTTTTGTCAGGAAAAGCATCAACTCCAACAATTACTTGTTGACCGACTTTTATTTTTCGAATATCAATCTCATTGATAAATGTTTTTGAAATCATTACTGATAAGTCAGGTAATTCACCAACAACAGGATTCCAGGGGCTAATGGTTGAACCCGCTTTAATCTTTCTGCCCCGCCAACTTTTTCTGTAAATTAACATTCCTGCTTTTGGAGCTTTTATTTTAAACTCCTCAATTAACTCTAATAAATTATCACGTACATATTCTTGCTGATTCAATGAGGCAAATACTTCTGTAATTATTGCTTCTGCTTTTTTCTTTTTAAGTATATAATTACTCAGGCTTTGATTATAGGCTCTTTCAGATTTTTCAAGTTCAATTTTATATTGTCGGATTGTTGCGAGCGGTTCATATTTTGACTGTTCATAAGTTATTTTTTTCTCCTCCACATTGAACTTAAGATTAATAAGTTCATCTCTTGCTCCTCTGAGGTTTAAAGTTGTATCAAGTTTTTTTTGAATATATTGTGCTTCTATTTCCTGCAATTTACTTTCAATCTGTTTAAGCTTTGTCAGTACATCACTTTTATCAAGAGTTGCTACATAATCACCTGAATCTACAACCGTGCCTTCAGGTATTATATCATTAATTTTAATATCATTATAAATCCCCGCTCGTCTTATTGACGGACCTAGTATTTTTTCAGAATTTAGTGCCTGTAGTTCACCCGTTGTTGTAACTGAAATTTCAAATTGCCCTTTCTTAACAGATATTATTATATCATCAGTACTACTTTTTTTAAATTTAAAAATAACAAATACAATAATAATCAATAATAATAAAATAAGGAATAATGCTAAAATACGCTTCTTTGACATTTTTTAATCATTTAATAAAAAAACTAATATATAATAATTATAACTAATCTGTATTAAATTTATACCTTAGAACCAAAAGTATTTTTATAAAGCCACAGATTCACAGATTGATTTTACTCGATTTAATGAATTTTTACATAGTGCCTCTAAGAAAACTATCAAATTTTATGATTTCTAAGATTTTTGATGAGATTTTTATTTTTTGAGACGAGGCGATGCCTTAGCATCAGTGAGTTGAGAAAGATAAAAATATCGCAAAAAGAT
>JAYEOP010000104.1 GCA_034723125.1 Bacteroidota bacterium
TAAAAATGATAATCCTGCAGAACGATTTAATCCTTCTACTCTTGTAAGGATTGATGTGTTAAATGTTTTAAAAAATAATAGCTCAACACCAAGACTTATTGTTACTTATCCTGAGGCTTTGTGCGAAAAAGTTGTTAGTGAAGAAGAGCTTTCGGAAAATACTTCACAGCTAAAGATTAACACAAAACTTGATACTGATTTTATTATTGAATTTTTAAATGAATACAAATTTGAAAGAGTTGACTTTGTAAATGAAGCAGGATGTTTTTCGGTTCGTGGTGGAATAATTGATATTTTTTCTTATGCTAATAAATTTCCTTACAGGATTGAATTGTTGGATGATAAAATTGAATCTATTCGTGAATTTGATCCTGAATCACAGTTGTCGATACGCAAATTAAATGCTGTAACAATAATTCCAAATCTTGAAAAAAATCAGAAAAAGAGAGAAAGTATTTCTTTTTTAAAATACATTTCTCCTGAGACAATAATATTTTATAATAATCTTACTTTTGTTAAAGATGCACTTAAAAAGCATTTGACGGATGCTAAAAAAATTATTAAAAAAGAAGATAAAGTTGAAATAAAAAACCCTGAACAAACTTGTATTACTACCAAGAGTTTTATTGATGAATTAAAATTATTTACTTGTGTTGATTTTAATGAAAGCGAATATTTCAAATCTGATATCAGTTATAATTTTAACATAAAACCTCAGACGAATTTTAACAAAAATTTTGATATTTTTGGAGCGGAACTTTTGACAAATCAAAAAGCAGGAATTAAAAATTATATTTTTTCAGAATCATCAAAGCAGATAGAACTAATTTACGCAATTTTTGAAGACAAAATATTAGATGTTAAATTTGTTCCTGTTTATCAAAATCTTCATGCAGGTTTTATTGACAAGGATGCTAAAATAGCCTGCTTTGCCGAACATGAAATTTTTAAAAGATACCAAAAAGTACCTAAAACAAAAGTCTATTCAAATAACAGTACACTGAGTCTTAAAAATATTAATGAGTTAAAACAAGGGGATTACATAACTCATATAAATCATGGTATTGGACAATTTTCGGGTTTGGAAAAAATTGAAAATAATGGTAGAAAACAAGAAGCAATTAGGATAAACTATAAAGGTGGTGATTTACTTTATGTAAGTATTCACTCTTTGTATAAAATATCACGATACACAGGCAAAGAAGGAAATGAACCGAAATTGCATAGATTAGGTTCTAATAGTTGGGATAATTTAAAACAAAAAGCCAAGAAAAAAGTTAAGGATATTGCCCGTGATTTGATAAAACTTTATGCAAAACGAAAATCAGAAAAAGGCTTTAGTTTTACACCGGACACCTATCTGCAAACAGAACTTGAAGCTTCTTTTATGTATGAAGATACACCTGATCAAGCATCTTCAACTGAGGATGTAAAACGGGATATGGAAAGAGCAAACCCGATGGACAGGCTTATTTGCGGAGATGTAGGTTATGGCAAAACAGAAATTGCAATACGTGCGGCATTTAAGGCTGTAGCCGATAACAAGCAAGTAGCTATACTTGTTCCTACAACAATTTTAGCTTTTCAGCATTATCAAACTTTTACTGAAAGACTTAAAGAGTTTCCTGCAAACATTAATTATTTATCAAGATTTAAAACAGCAAAACAACAAGAAGAAATTAAGGATGAACTTGAGGATGGTAAAATTGATATTGTTATAGGTACTCATAAATTGTTGGGCAAAGGAATAAGGTTTAGGCGACTCGGGCTTTTAATTATTGATGAAGAACAAAAATTTGGTGTTACTGCAAAAGAAAAATTAAGGTCATTAAAAACAAATGTTGATACCTTGTCGCTAACGGCAACGCCTATTCCAAGAACTTTACAGTTTTCTTTAATGGGAGTGAGGGATTTGTCAATTATTAATACCGCTCCTGCCAATCGCCAGCCTACAGATACTTTTATAAAAACTTTTGATAGAGAAGTTGTTCGTGAAGCCATTGAAAAAGAAATGGAAAGAGATGGTCAGGTATTTTTTGTACACAACAGAATAAAAGACCTTGAACAAATTGAAAGTATAATCAGAAAAGAAATACCTCATGTAAAAATGGCAATTGCTCATGGAAGAATGCAAAGTAAAAACCTTGAAGAAATAATGCTGAATTTTATTGGCGGATATTATGACGTTTTACTTTCAACAAATATTATTGAATCGGGGCTTGATATACCTAATGCTAATACAATTATAATTAATGATGCACAAAATTTCGGATTAAGCGATCTTTATCAAATGCGAGGAAGAGTTGGGCGGTCAAATATCAAAGCATATTGTTTTTTACTTATTCCTTCATTTACTGCAATGACAACAGATGCACGAAAACGACTTGCGGCAATTGAGGAATTTACCGACCTTGGAAGCGGCTTCCATATTGCTATGCGTGATTTGGATATTAGAGGAGCAGGAAATCTTTTAGGTGCCGAACAAAGTGGTTTTATTTCTGATATTGGTCTTGATATGTATAAAAAAATATTGGAAGAAGCAATTTTTGAACTTAGACAAAATGAATTTGCCGACCTTTTTAAAGAAAGGCAAGATTTGAGTATGTTCCGTGAGTGCCAAGTTGACACCGACCTTGAAGTCCTTATCCCCGATGAATATATAAGCAGTGTTGAAGAGCGGTTAAACCTGTACAGCAAGCTTAATAAAATTAATGATGATAAAAAACTTCAGGAATTTGAAAAAGAATTAATTGACCGCTTTGGAAAAATACCTTATCAAACAAACGACTTGCTTGATTTGATGCGATTAAAATGGGAAGGACAGAAACTTGGAATAAAAAAAATATTTTTAAAAAGGAAAAGTTTCAAAGCAATTTTCCCTTATGATGTATCTGAAAGTGAACATTTTCAATCTAATATTTTTGGTAAATTATTAACATTTGCCAAATCAGGAAAGTATAAATGTGAATTCAATGAAAAAACAAAAGGGCTTGAACTTGCAATTTCAAATGTTGAATTTGTGGATGAAGCATTGGATGCTTTAAGGATGATTAAAAGAAGTATTTGAAGTAGGTTTTCCGCATGAGTCTCTTGGGTTAAGCAATTCTTAAAAATTACCGTTTATCCATTAATTCAGAGAATATTCATCAAAAAATGTCTTTTTTAATTGATTTATCAAATAGGCATAACTCCCCTGTTTACTCCAATTTTGCTATTGAAACATTCAAAAAAATAATATGTTTATTTTTCATTTTGCCTTCTTTTTGTTTTTTTGATATTCAAGCAGTTGGATATTAAACTTTTATTTTTTTATTATTTTTTTTGTAATTATTTCTTCATCTGTTTGAATTTTGATTATGTAAATTCCGCAATTAAATGCAGATAAATCAATCTTGTATTGATTTGCATTAGAATTGATTTGGCGGTTTAGAATAGTTTTTCCTGTAATATCGAAAATTTGAAAACTTTGAAGTGATTTGTTTTTACTTTTAACGGTTATATGCGAGTTTGCAGGATTCGGGAAAACCTTAATATCTGTTAATGCCCTTTCTTCTACCGAAATGATTTCAAACGCTTTGTATGTAGCTTCGTATTTGTATGCATACACATAATAAAGATTTTTTTTATTTGAGTATAAATATAAAAAGCCTGAACCAGGCGACCAATTACTACCATACCATTCTTCGTATAAGCCTGTTATTGAGTTTCCGTTTGCATCGTAAGTATAAGTATGACGATAGTCATGCTCCCAAGCATTTGTAGAGCTGTACCATTCATATAACTCTGTCAGCCAATTTCCGTTAGCATCGTAAGTATAAGTCCCACGATAGTCATTTTCCCAAGCATTTGTAGAACTGTTCCATTCTTCGTTTAAATATGTTAGCCAATTTCCGTTAGCATCGTAAGTATAAGTCCTATGATAGTCATTCTCCCAATCATTTGTAGAGCTGTTCCATTCTTCGTTTAAATGTGTCAGCCTATTTCCGTTAGCATCGTTAGTATAAGTCCCACGAGAGTCATTCTCCCAAGCATTTGTAGAGCTGTTCCAGTTTTCAAATAAATATGTCAGCCTATTTCCGTTTGCATCGTAAGTATAAGTCCTACGAAAGTTATTCTCCCAATCATTTGTAGAGCTGTTCCAGAGTTCATATAACTCTGACAGGCGATTTCCGTTTGCATCGTAAGTATAAATCCCACGAAAGTTATTCTCCCAATCATTTGTAGAGCTGTTCCAGTTTTCTCTCAAATATGTCAGCATATTTCCGTTTGCATCGTAAATATAAGTTCCACGAAAGTTATTCTCCCAAGCATTTGTATAGCTGTTCCATGTTTCAAATAACTCTGTTAGCCCATTTCCGTTAGCATCGTAAGTATAAGTCCCACGAAAGTTATTCTCCCAAGCATTTGTATAGCTGTTCCATATTTCATATAACTCTGTTAGCCTATTTCCGTTAGCATCGTAAGTATAAGTATAACGCCTGACATTCTCCCAAGCATTTGTAGAGCTGTTCCAATCCTCGGTTAATTCAATTTCAAC
>JAYEOP010000105.1 GCA_034723125.1 Bacteroidota bacterium
TAGCATGTTAAGAAAATTTATTTTCTGTTACATGATAACCTTTCGGTATAAAAGAAAAACTTAATTGTGTTTTTGGATTAACATCTTTTTTGACCATAGAAAAAGTTGAGCAAAGCAAAAATGTCCGTATATTTGACAAAAATTTAATCGGTGGTTAGGGTTATTAGACAGACTGACGTTAAGTACAATCCCCCTACGGAGAAAAATCCGTTGAGTTTTTCAGCTAACTAATGATAAAATAAAGGGTTGAAATGAACAAAATTGAAAACTATTAATTGACTGTAAATTAAACAATTAACTTTGACGTTAGTTGGAAGCTTAAAAAAGTATCGTGCAACGAATAAACTGCTTAATCAATGCAAATAATGCTACGATAATTTTTGAATGTAACTAATAATGTGTATCTTTGTTGCAAAATATACAACGAATGAGTTATTACATACATCAAAAAGATAATTGGCCCAATTTCATTTGGAAAAGCGATGAATTTGTTAACCAATTAAGCGAAGCTAGAAATCTGCAAGGACGTTTAATTGGCAAAATGGAATCGTTGGGTTTTGATTTGAGAGACGAAGCCTTACTTGATACATTAACATTAGACGTTTTAAAATCAGCAGAAATTGAAGGCGAACTTTTAAATCCAGAGCAAGTTCGTTCTTCAATTGCACAAAGATTAGGGATGGAATTTGCAGGTTCAATAGTGTCAGACAGAAATGTTGACGGAATGGTTGAAATGATGATTGATGCAACGCATAATTGCTTCAAACCATTAACGGTAGATAGACTTTTTGATTGGCACGCAGCATTGTTTCCAATGGGTAGAAGTGGAATATTTAAAATAACCGTTGCTGATTGGAGAAAAGATAAAAGTGGCTTAATGCAAGTTGTTTCAGGTTCAGCAGGTAAAGAAAAAGTCCATTTTCAAGCCCCTGATGCAATCGTAATAGAAACTGAGATGAACCGTTTTATAGAATGGTTTAACGAGAATGATAAAATTGATTTAGTAATAAAAGCAGCTATTGCACACCTTTGGTTTATTACAATTCATCCTTTTCAAGACGGAAATGGACGAATAACGAGAGCATTAACCGATATGTTGCTATCACAATCAGACAAAAGTACTCAACGTTTTTATAGTATGTCGGCTCAAATTAGGATTGAAAGAAAACAATACTATGAGATACTTGAAAAAACACAAAAAGGAGATCTCAATATAACCGAATGGATAAAATGGTTTTTAAACTGTTTAATAAATGCCCTAAAATCAACCGACAAAACTTTGACACTAGTATTATTCAAAGCTGACTTCTGGAACAAACACTCAAAAACAATTATAAACGAGCGACAAAAAAAGTTGCTAAACAAATTATTAGATGGATTTGCTGGGAAATTGACTTCTTCGAAATGGGCAAAGATTGCAAAATGTTCAAAAGACACTGCAATTCGAGATATTAATATCCTGATAAGCAAGGATATATTGCAAAAAGAAGAAGCAGGAGGAAGAAGTACAAGTTATGAATTAAGAAATTAATAATCGCCAGTTTGTAATCGAGTAGGCGGCTAATATTCCTTCATTAAAACTACGGCTAACAAAGTGTAGCTCTCACAATTTATCTGCTATAATAAAATGCAAGCATAAGCCTGACCTTTTGGTATTCCCAAACGAATAAAACTTCGCATTCTTTTGTTTGGCTTTTTCCAGTTTTGTCCGTACGGCTACTTTATTTTTTTTAATTTTGAATGCAATTTTTTATATATTTGAATCAAAATAAAAAACAATTTGATTTGATATGAGTGCTTTATTAATAATGCTTTTTACTTTCGGTGGTTATATTGTCATGTACAAAATTTATGGCAAATTTATCGGGAATAAAATATTTAGTATAAATAATAAAAACAGTGTTCCTTCTGTTGAGAAAGAAGATGGAGTGGATTATGTTCCTACAAAAAAACAGATAATTTTCGGGCATCATTTTGCATCAATTGCAGGAACGGGACCAATTGTAGGTCCTGCAATAGCAATAATCTGGGGCTGGGTTCCTGCAATGATTTGGATATTTGTCGGTAGTGTTGTTATGGGTGCAGTTCATGATTTTGGTTCATTAATAATTTCATTAAGAAATGATGGAAAATCAATTTCAGAGTTAACAGCAAAATATATAAATCCGCGAACAAAAATTTTCTTTTTCATTATCGTTTTTCTGGAATTATGGATTGTAATTTCTATATTCGGATTGGTAATAGCCATTATTTTCAGCATCTATCCTACTTCCGTTATTCCTGTTTGGTTACAATTACCTATTGCAATGTTATTGGGTTTTGTTATTTATAAAAAAGGAGGAAATTTAACTCTCTACACAATAATAGCTGTTGTTTTAATGTATCTTTCAATGGTAGTTGGTAATTTTATTCCTATTGAAATGCCTTCACTTTTTGGATTGCCATCAACAGCTGTATGGACAATTATTTTACTTATTTATGCATTTATTGCTTCTGTTTTGCCTGTTACTTCTTTACTTCAACCCCGAGATTTTATAAATGCTTACCAACTTGCAATAGCAATGACTTTGATAATCTTAGGGATTATTTTTTCTGCAGTTAGTGATGAGTTGGAAATTGTTGCTCCTGCTGTTCAAACGAAACCTGCTGATGCTCCTCCAATGTTGCCATTTTTGTTTATTATAATTGCCTGTGGAGCTATTTCAGGCTTTCATTCATTAGTTTCTTCAGGAACTTCTGCTAAGCAAGTGCGACAAGAGAACGATTCATTATTTGTAGGATACGGCTCTATGCTTCTTGAAGGAGCTTTGGCAACATTAGTTGTAATTGCAGTTGCAGCAGGAATTGGAATGGGTTACAAAAGTACTGACGGGCAAATGCTTGAAGGAGTAGCTGCATGGACAAATCATTATTCTTCATGGGCAGTGGCACAGGGACTTGGTTCAAAAATAGGTGCTTTTGTTGAAGGTGCATCAAACATGATAGGAAGTTTGGGAATTCCTAAAAATATTTCTCTTGTAATAATGGGCGTTTTTGTTGCATCATTTGCAGGAACAACCTTAGATACTGCCACAAGAATTCAGCGTTATGTTGTTACAGAACTTTTTAGCGGATTTAAAAATAAAATTTTTAGTAATAGATATATTGTTACTTTTTTTGTTGTTTTAACTGCGGCTATTCTTGCTTTTGCAACAGGTGCTGATGGTAAAGGTGCATTAAGTTTGTGGCCATTATTCGGAGCTGTAAACCAAACGCTTGCAGCACTTGCTTTAATTATTATTACTCTTTATCTTAAACCGAAAGGAAATAATAAATGGTTGGTAGCAGGAATTCCTGCTTTGTTTATGAGTGTTATTACTTTTTGGGCTACAATTATGAACCAAAATTCTTTTATGTCAAATAATGAAATTTTACTTTCAGTGGTCAATGGAATTATTATGGTAATTGTTTTATGGGTTACAATTGAAGGAATTATTAAATTTTTTCATCTTCATAAAAATACTAAATATGTCAAAAATTCGTGATATTTTAATAAAAACTTATTTTATGCAACTTATTCCTGCATTATTAATTTTAGCTGTAATTGAAATATTGAAACAAAAGTTTTCTCTTCTAATTGACCTTTCTACATCTCAGATTATTAAAATATTAACTTTTGTTTTTGCTACTTCAACTGCAATTGCTTTTCCCATTTGGTACAGGTTATGGTTTGTAAACAAAGTAAAAAATCAAAAGAAAATTTCTGCGAGTGAATTTGTTAATTTTGAAAAAAACATTATTTTTATTGTTCTACTTACACCGTATTTTTTGATAATTGCATCATTGTTTAATTTTGATAGCTTCTTTTATTATGGAACAATATTACTTTCTTTATACGCTTGTTATTATTACTATCCAACTCATAAAAGGATAGAGAATGAGATTAAAATATTTAGAATGAAATAGAACCTCCCTTAAAACAGAACATCCAACTTTGTAGTAAAAAGCTTACTTTTGAAGTATGAATTTAATGAGAAAAATTCTTTACATATCTTTATTTTTCATAGTATTTGCCAATCTTACAATTGCATCTAATAGCAATATTCCACAAAAGGATAACATAGAAACGCTTACAAATGAAAACATAAAAGTTTCAAGCTTTAATGAATTGAAAGCAGATAAAGAATGGGTTCAAATAGTTTTGTTTTCCATTGGTGCTTTTCTTGTTTTTTTTATAATTCTTAGTTTATCTTCAAAACTTACCAGAAAAATATCAGAAAGAACAGCAAATAAAAAAGGCAAAAAAACTACTGATAAAAATGAGTTAGATTCTTCAGATAAAGTTGCTATTTTAGAAAAGTTAAGCAGACTTAAAGAAAGAGGTGAAATATCAGAAGATGAATTTGAGGAATTAAAGAATGGAATTCTTTAGAGAATGGATATTTTAAGAGGAGGTCTATAAACACCGATTTTTACAGTTTTTAATAAACCATAATTTATTCCTATACTTCGACTGGTTATAATTTGAACCTTTGCACTATGTTTAACAAATAATT
>JAYEOP010000106.1 GCA_034723125.1 Bacteroidota bacterium
TAAAAGTCATTCAATTGTCATTAATAGTCATTTAGCCAAGCTGTCATTGGGTTTTGTAACTTAATGACAATCAAATGACTACTTTATGACATTAGATTCAAGCGACAGAATACACATAATATTCTAAAAGTCAAAAATATACGTTTTTCTAAGAGGCACTAAGTAGAGATTCTCTGATTACTGTTTGGCTTTTAGCGATTGGTGTTGAGCCGTTTTGTCTTGTATCCGGATTCAGCATCCTGCATCTTGCATCCTGCATCTTCTTGCATCCTGCATCCTGCATCCTGCATCTTGCATCTTGTTTTTTTTCAAAAATCCAATCCGAATGAAAGGTATTTCATGTTACCAAGAATTTCATTTCCTTCAATTCCCCAAGCATAATCAAATTTAATAAAATATCCGAAAAGTTCTGTTCTTGCTCCAAATCCGTAGCCTGCTACAATTGGTTCTCCTATTGTGATTACAGTTATTTCAAAAGGATTTTTTTTGATGATTCTTTTGTTTAATGAATTTTCTTCACTGTAGGGATGTAAGCCTATCCATGCTGTTCCTGCATCCGCAAAAGCAACAATTTGAAATTTGTCAAAAAAGTTTGATTTTAATGGTCTGTTGTATAAATATCTGAAAATTGGGATACGTAATTCACTATTTATTAAAGCATAAGAATTGCCATTTCTGATGTTTTGGCTAAAACCACGCAAGTTTACCGCTAATGATCTGAAAACATAATTTAAATCAGGATCAACTTGAATATCTTCATCAACCTTTGGAAATAACCAGTTGTCAACTCCTCCAAGGAAAAATGAAATTTTTGAATCTCCAACTGATGAAGCAAATGCAAATCTGTTTGCCCAAATAATTTGCTTGTGAATTTTTATGTAATTTCTAAAATCTGTACCATAAACTGAAAGAACGTTTTTTAGGGTTTCAACTTCTCTGTAGTTTTCAAAATAGACTTTAAACCTTGTTCCCTGAAGTATGTTGTTTGTCAGATTTCTTGTGTTGTCAAAAATGTATTCAAATTTATAACCTATAAATGAGCTAATTACGTCTGGTTCTACAAGACTACTATGTTCTGATGACAAAGTAACTTTTCTATCTTGCCGCAGAAAAACATCTCCTTTTAATGTTGAGATTTCGCTAAAAGGATAGCTAAGTCTTAATCTTCCTTCATGGGTAATTTGTTTGCTTTGCAAATATGATGTTCCGCTTGTTTCAGCATTTCTATAAAGAACAATTTTTTTGTCTAAACGTTTTTTTAGATTTTCAAAATTCACTAAATATTCCGAACCGTTGAGATTACTTTTAATACGAAAGCCACCTGAAAGTTTATAGTCATGAAATAAATCACTTACGCCTAGCATAATAAAAGTATTAATAGCTTTATTGAACGGAGTGATAGGAGTGTTTTTGTCATAAGGAAAATATGGAGTTTGAAGGTAGCTGTTATCTAACTGGCTTACAAGGTAGTCGGGGGTAAGCGACATAAAATACATACTTGAAGAACCGAATCTTGTCCTTGTATATTTTTGTTTTTCTTTGTTGAACTTGTTTGAAATTATTTTAGTTTTTTTGAAAAAATCATGATTAATTACATCATCACTGGTATCAACTTTTATTGCATCAAAATCATTGAGGAAAAAATATGAAAAACTATCGTTTTTTATTTCAACAATTTCTGTGTTTTTGTCTTTTGTAATGGTTTGTTCATCAGGTGTTTCAATGTAGTCAAACATTTCTTGGTTTCTTTTTATTACTTTTAGTTCTTTAAAAATTTTATTTTTCTCAATTCTATTAATTTTTATTTTTCTTAAATCTCTTGGAATTGGAATTGTTGATAATTTGTATTTTCCGTTTTCATAAAATAATTCAAGAATGCTAAATGCTCGGGCTTTAACATCATAAGCTACAATGTCATTTGGATAATTTGTTTGAGGATAAATGTATGATGTATCGTGATAGACAAAGAATGTGTCAATAGATGAAATTTGGGCATTTCGTTTTTCAAAAGTAGTGTCTATAACAATTTGATTGGAATCAATAAAAATTGAATCCGGCAATTTGGGCTGTTCGATAATTGTATCAAAGTATGTTTTTGTAGAATAGTTTATTATGCTTGTATTATTTTCATAAAATTTAAAAGTATCATTTTTGAATTTTGTAGTATCAACATATTTTACTAATACTTCAATATGGTTAAAAATACTATCGGGATATGCAGCATCACGGTTTATAATTCCATTTTCAAAAGTAAGATAACTTATAAAGGATGAGTCATATTCGTTTGGATAAACTTCGTTTATATTGTTGGTAAAAGTAATTCTTCTCAATTTTTTTGATTTGTTTTTTATATCGTAATAAAAAATATCATTGGTGGGCATAAATTTTTTTGTAGGGTCAATAAACCGTCTTTTAATTTGGTAATCTGTTCTGTTTGAACTAAAAACTATCCCTTCCGAATTATTAATGTATTGTGGATGTAAGTCATCAAAAATATCATTTGTAATTGTAAACAATCTGTTTGACCTCATCTGAAAAATAAAAATATCACTACTTCCATTACGAATTGCAGAAAGCACAATGCTTTCACCTCGGTTGTTATAACTAAAATCAAGGACTTTGTCAAGTCTGTCTAATTTTTTTTTATTTTCTTTTTTCTTTTTTTTAAGATTGTATTCAAATAGATTAGGTATTGACTTTTTATCGTAAATAATAGCAATTTTTTCAGCTCGCGGATGCCAGGTAATTACAGGATAATTTTTGTCTTCGTGTGCATTGTCTTTTAAATATCCTTGTTTAAATATTTTTCGTTTTTTTCCTGTTGTAATATCATAAACATAAACTTTTGTTTTTCCTTTTTTGTTTGATACGTAGGCAATTTTATCTCCGTTTGGTCCTAATTTAATTCTTGTTATTTCTGAATTTTTTCCAAGACGTTTTATAAAAATATTATTTTTAATTTCCTGAAATTCATCATTTTCTTTTGATAAATATTTGTAGCTGTTATATCTGTACCAATTTTCATAAATTTGGTCAAAACCTTTCCCTAACACAAATTTAAATCCTGCATCCATATTTTTATTGATATGAGTCATGTACAAAAGATCAGGAATTGCTTTCTTTCCATATATCTTAGAAATGTATGACCATAAAGAATGTCCAAAAATCATTTTTTCGGATTTACTGAGTCTTCCAAATTTTTTAAATTTTTTGGATAAAATTCCTTGCTGAAGAATAGCTTCTTTACGATAATCCCAATCGTTGGAAAAATAGGAGATAGTGCCATTGTAAAACCATTCGGGCAACGACATTAAAGTAGAGTTTTGTAAGCGTTGCTGAACGGTGTTGCCGTACATTAGTTCGTTTAGTAATACTTCAGTTATTGCTGCTTTTATTCTTTTATCAAATTCATAATGGTTGCCATCGAAATATACAAAAGCAATATTATCGATTATGGGGGTATGTCCTCCTGTGTTGTACTGTTCATCCACAAGGGTTATGTTGGATTGTTTGTAATCGGAATAGGTGTTGTAAATTACAATTGTTAGTTGGTCGCCAATTCTATAATCAATTGCTCTTTCTATTTCTTCAAGATATTTTTTCCCATAAGTAAGAACGTAATGGGCAAGATTTTTCCCTCCTTGATGGTAGTAAACTTCAAATGTTTTTGTTCTGTAAAAATACCAGTCAAACTGCTCGTACTGGACTTTTGATTTGCCAAATTTGGTGTGAAATCCTTGTGACATAACAGTTCCCTCTGAAACAATTATTAGGAAAACTATTTGTAATATGATTAAAAACCTTTTTGTCATTTAGAAATTTCAATTTAAAGCTAGAAAATAACAATATCAAAAATACAAAATATGAATGAAATAAAATAATCAAAGATATTTAGAAATAATTGTACCAGAAAATTGGTTCTATGTCAAATACTGTGGGTAATCAAATTTGCCACAGATTCACAGATTACAAAATTACTCTTTTTGTAATTAGTGCTTATAAGAAAACTTATTATTTGCTTATCTGCACTCCTTAAATCCCCTAAAGGGAAAAGCCCAACTCGCTGAGTGTCCGATATATCTGGGCTAAAGGACATATACTTCGACTGGTCATGATTTGAGATTTGGCACTATGTTTAATGTATTGATTATTATCCGTTTACACGGTATGGCAAAACGCAACTTATGACCGCTCTGCATATATCTTATTAGAATATTGCGTATAAATTAATTTTAATCTGTGAATCTGATTTCGACAGATGTAGTCTTACTTCTATTACATTTAGCATGTCTTCGACAGACAAAGTTTGTGGCTTTATTATTTTTTCACCCACAGAAATCAACATGGAACCAGAAAATTACTTTTTTTGGATTATATTTCTATGTAATTGCTAAAAAATATATCCAATAGAAATTCCTGTACGAAAAGACGGTAAAATAAATGTAGCTACTCCTTTAATGTAATCGTAGGCGGCTTCTGTTTTCACTCTTTTGTTAAAAATGGGCATATCGGCAATTT
>JAYEOP010000107.1 GCA_034723125.1 Bacteroidota bacterium
CACCCGAACAAAAATCTTAGAAAATAAATTTACTTAAAGCTTGGACTTTGAAAAAAATATATTTTATATCTTTGCCATTTTTAAAAAATTACTTTTGTTGTGATAAAAGAAGATTTTTTTTCAACTTATGAAATTGAGTTTGCGAACAAGGATATTGGAGAACATATTTTTAACTTTCATGTTAGTTCGGATTTTTTTAGTTACTTTGAAAATTCATTAGTTGAACAGTTGGAATCTGATGTTAAGATTGTTCTTAGTAAACAAGATGAGGGTCTTTTTATATTGAATTTTCTTTTGAAAGGTAAAATGAATTTGAGATGTGATAGATGCTTATCTAAATTTGATTTTCCTTTTGAAAGTAATCAAAAAGTAGTTCTTAAAATTGGTGAAAAAAATGAAAATAATGAAGCGTTTGAAAACATTGCTTATGTAGGTTATAATGACACTACTTTGAATATTTCAAAGTTTATTTATGAGTTTATTTCAGAAAAGTTACCAATGAAAAAAACTTGTGATCTTATTGGGAAGAAATGTGATGAACAAATGCTTTCAAAACTTGATGATTTAAGTTTAAATAGTAAAGAAAATAAAATAGATCCTCGCTGGGAGGGATTAAAAAAATTAAAGAATAAATTAAAAGAAGAATAAAATGGCACATCCAAAAAGGAAAATTTCTAAACAAAGAAGAGACAAAAGAAGAACACACTATAAATCGAAAAGTCCGCAAATAGCAATTTGTCAAACAACAGGTGAACCACATATTTATCACCGAGCATATTGGTATGAAGGGAAACTATATTATAAAGGTAAGGTTGTTCTTGAAAAAGAAGCAGTAGAATAATGTCTTTTTTAATATAGAATTTCAATAGGTAATTATGAAGATTGGCTTAGATTTAATGGGTGGTGATTTTGCACCCGAAGCAGTTTTAAAAGGTATTCAGCTAAAATTAAAAGAAAATGATAGTAATTTATCATTGGTTTTATTTGGGAATTCAGATATTATTAATAAGAATTCCAAAGAACTTTTTGAAGAGATAAAATCGAGTTCAAATATCACTTTTGTTGAAGCTCCTGAAGTTATTGAAATGGGAGAATCTCCAACAAAGGCAATTACTCACAAGCGTAAATCAAGTATTGTTTTAGGTTATGAATATTTGAAAAACAATGAAATTGATGTTTTTATAGGTGCAGGAAATACAGGAGCAATGCTAGTAGGTGCTCTTTATTCTGTAAAGTCAATAGAAGGTGTTTTGAGACCTACATTATCAACCGTATTACCAAAAGTGGATAATAAATTTGGAATTTTGTTGGACGTAGGAATAAATCCTGATTGCCGGCAAGATGTTTTGTATCAATTTGGCTTGTTAGGTTCCTTATACCTAAAATATGTGCATAATTTTGACAATCCAAAAGTTGGTTTATTAAATATTGGCTCGGAAGAGGGCAAAGGTAATTTGCTTGCTCAAGCCGCACATAAATTAATGAAATCAACTTCAATGTTTAATTTTATTGGCAATGTTGAAGGATATGATATTTTTTCTGACAAAACCGATGTTGCAGTATGTGATGGTTTTACAGGAAATATTGTTCTTAAAACCGCTGAGGGTATTTATAAAATTCTTAAGGGAAGAGGAATACAAGATGAATATCTGGATTCTTTAAACTATGAAAAATATGGAGGCTCACCAATTTTAGGAATTAACAAACCTGCCATTATTGGTCATGGAATTTCTTCACCAAGAGCATTTATGGGTATGATAGACATGAGTGTTTTGGTGGTTGAAAAAGATATGGTGGGTGAAATAAAGAAAGTTTTTCAACAAAATTATTAATCGTTTTTAAATATATAAATTAAGTAATTAGACCTAGAGATGAGTAATATTAAAGCAGCAATTACAGGAATAAATACTTATGTTCCGGATGATTTATTGACAAATGCTGATTTTGAAAAAATTATTGATACAACAGATGAATGGATAAAAACAAGAACAGGTATCACTCAGCGTCATATTTTAAAAGAAAAAGGCAAAGGAACATCTGATATTGGAGCACCTGCAGTAAAAGGATTGCTTGAAAAAACAGCAACTCATCCCGATGAGGTAGATTTGTTAATTTGTGCAACTGTAACGGGAGACATGGTATTTCCTGCAACAGCGAATATTATTGCTGACAAAGTAGGAATAAAAAACGCTTTTCATTTTGATATTAATGCTGCTTGTTCAGGCTTTATTTATTCATTAGTAACTGCATCAAAATTTATTGAATCAGGGGTTTATAAAAAAGTTGTAGTAGTAGGTGCTGATAAAATGTCATCAATTGTTGATTACACTGATAGGCAAACATGTGTGCTATTTGGTGATGGAGGAGGAGCTGTAATGCTTGAACCTTCAGTTGATGAAAACGGTATTCAAGATTCAATTTTGCAATCAGATGGTAAAGGAAGGGTTCATCTTCATCAAAAAGCCGGAGGTTCTGTAAAGCCTCCTTCACATGAAACCATTGATGCTCGTGAACATTATATCTATCAAGAAGGTCAGCCTGTATTTAAATTTGCTGTTTCAAAAATGGCAGATGTTTCTGTTGAAATTATGAAAAGAAATAATATTTCGCCTGAGAAATTAACATGGTTAGTTCCGCATCAAGCAAATATGAGAATCATTGAAGCAACAGCTCGAAGAATGGGAATAAAAAAAGAGCAGGTAATGATAAATATTGAAAGATATGGGAATACTACAAATGGAACAATCCCATTGTGTTTGGGAGAATGGGAAGATAAATTGAAAAAAGGTGATAATATTATTCTTGCAGCATTTGGCGGAGGATTTACATGGGGTTCAATATTTATTAAGTGGGCTTATGATGGTGCAAAATAAGTTTTATCGTTAAAAAATAAATTATAAAATGGCAAGTACAGCAGATTTTAGAAATGGTTTATGTTTGGAAATTGATAAGGATATTTATCAAATTGTTGAATTTCAGCATGTAAAGCCAGGAAAAGGTGGAGCTTTTGTTAGAACAAAATTAAAAGGACTTACAAACGGAAAAGTTATTGACAAAACTTACAACTCAGGTGTAAAAATAAAAACAGCAAGAGTAGAAAGAAGAAAGTATCAGTTTTTATATAAAGATGATACCGGACATATTTTTATGAATAACGAAACATTTGATCAAATACCTATTAGAGAAGAAATTATTCCAAATCCGGATTTGATAAAAGAAGGGCAAGAAATTGAAATTTCTTTTCATGATGAAACAGAAACACCTTTATTTTGCGAATTACCATCTTTTATCGAGTTGGAAATTATTTATTCTGAGCCTGGAATAAAAGGAGATACTGCAACAAATGCATTAAAACCTGCAAAATTGGAAACAGGTGCAGAAATTCAAGTACCGTTATTTGTAGAAACAGGCGATTTTATTAAAATAGATACAAGAACAAGAGCCTATGTTGAAAGGATAAAGAAATAATATTAGGGTACAATTTGCGAAAATAAAATTTTTTAAAATTTCATGACTATTATATTTATAAATTATTATACCTTCGCACCCTTTATTAAAGCTTCAAAAATGCAAAAATTTTAGATAAGTGGATACTTTAAGTTACAAAACAAAATTTGCAAATAAAGAAAACAGTACTCAAAACTGGCATCTTGTAGATGCAGAAGGAGAGGTTTTAGGTAGGTTGTCATCAAAAATTGCAAACCTCGTAAGAGGAAAATATAAGCCTGACTTTACTGAACATTTTAATTCAGGAGATAAAGTTGTTGTTATTAATGCTGAAAAAATCAGATTGACCGGAAAGAAATGGACGGACAAAAAATACATAAGGCATACAGGATATCCTGGTGGGATTAGGAAAAGAACCGCAAAACAACTTCTTGAGGTAAAGCCTACAGAATTAATAATAAAAGCAGTAAAAGGGATGCTACCAAAGAATAAATTGCAAAAGCAATATTTGAAAAATCTTCATGTTTATGTTGGTACTAATCACCCTCATGTAGCACAGAACCCTCAAAAAATTGAAATTAATTAAATATGGAAAACATTCATACAGTAGGAAGGCGTAAAAAATCTGTAGCTAGGATTTATATGTCGTCCGGTAAAGGGGAAATTGTCATAAATAAAAAAGACTATAAAGATTATTTTCCAATAATAACATATCAGAAAGTAATAAATGAAGCATTTATAATTTCTGAGAATGCAGAGAAATACGATATAAAAGCTACTGTACATGGCGGTGGAGTTACAGGTCAAGCAGAAGCAATCAGGTTAGCTATTGCAAGAGCATTGGTAGATGCTGATGAAGAGAACAGAGATGTTTTAAAGAAAAACGGATTACTTGAAAGAGATTCAAGAATGGTTGAAAGGAAAAAACCCGGACAACCAAAAGCAAGAAAAAATTTCCAATTCAGAAAGAGATAAAAGTACAAATATGGATAACAAATATTCAATGGATGATTTCCTAAAAGCAGGAGTACATTTTGGACATAACAAAAGTAAATGGCATCCCAATATGGCTCCTTATATTTTTATGGAAGCTAACGGTATTCATTTAATTGATGTAAAAAAAACAATTAATAAGTTAGATGTTGCTGCCAAAGTAGCAAAAAATATTGCTAAATCAGGACGTAAAATATTATTTGTTGCAACAAAAAAGCAAGCTCAAGACATTGTAGAAAAAGCTGCAAAAAGTGTTGATATGCCTTATGTTTGTCAAAGATGGTTAGGTGGTATGCTTACAAACTTTGCAACTGTTAGAAAATCACTTAAAAAGCTTTCACAGTATGAAAGAATGATTAGTGAAGGAACAACTGACAAGCTTAACAAAAAAGAACGCTTGATGATGCAAAGAGAAAAGGAAAAGCTTGAAAGCGTTTTAGGTGGTATCAGTGAACTAAAAAGACTCCCTGCAGCATTATTTGTTGTTGATATTAAAAAAGAACATATTGCAATTGCGGAGGCTAAAAAATTGAATTTGAATACAATTGCCATTGTTGACTCCAATTCAAATCCGAAATTAGTTGATTTTGCAATTCCTGCTAATGATGATTCTACAAAATCAGTAACAATAATTACTGAAATTATCACTCAAGCCATAGCAGAAGGTTTGAATGAA
Organism: Bacteroidota bacterium; assembly: GCA_034723125.1. Taxonomy (NCBI): domain Bacteria; kingdom Pseudomonadati; phylum Bacteroidota; species Bacteroidota bacterium. Next base: position 5,117 of record JAYEOP010000107.1, read on the forward strand.
AGAAAAGCAAAGAAACAAGATGATGGAGATAAAGGCAGCAAGGAGAATCAAGGAAAAGCAGGAAGAAAACCAAGAAAAAGAATATCAAATAGATAAATAGAAATGACAATAACAGCATCAGAAATAGCAAAATTGAGAAAGACTACCGGAGCAGGTATGATGGATTGCAAAAAAGCTCTTCAGGAAACAAATGGAGATTTTGAAGCAGCAATTGATTCTCTAAGAAAAAAAGGACAAAAAGTATCAGCGAAAAGAGCTGATAAAGAAGCAAACGAAGGTGTGGCTATAGCACTAACATCAAATGATAATAAAAAAGGAATTATTATAGAAATTAGTTGTGAAACTGATTTTGTTTCCAAAAATAGTGATTTTGTTGAATTTGCTAATAAAATAGCCAAAACTGCTTTAGATAATTTTCCGGAGAATACAGAGGAATTAAAATCTGTTGAAGTTGATTCAATGAAAATTTCAGAATTACTAGATGACCAAATGACTAAAATTGGTGAGAAAATTGAACTCTCAGCTTATGAAAAAGTTGAAGATGAAATGGTAATTCCTTATATTCACATGGGTAATAAAATTGGAGTTCTTATTTCAATGAATAAGAATAATGATGATGTTGAAAAATTAGGAAAAGATGTAGCAATGCAAGTTGCTGCTATGAATCCTGTTGCCCTTGATGAAGATAGTGTAGATCAAAAAATTATTGATAAAGAAATTGAAATAGCAAAAGAGCAAATAAAAGCTGAAGGCAAAGCTGAAAATCTTGTTGAAAGAATAGCTCAAGGAAAATTGAAAAAGTTTTTCAAAGAGAATACTCTTGTAAATCAGGACTTTGTTAAAGATTCTTCAAAAACAATTAAAGAAGTTGTTGCAGGAGTTGATAAAGAATTGAAGATTAATTCATTCTTTAGGGTAATGGTTGGAGAATAATTTTTTTGGATAAAATAAATTTTAAAAGCCCTTTGTTTTTTATAAGCAAAGGGCTTTTTTTTGTTAGAATTTGTTAAGGGGGCTTCTATTAATTCCTTTCTTTCAAGAAACAAGTCCTTAGTTTGTATTCTCCATTTTATCTCTAATCACCGATTTTCACTTTTTTTAATAAACCATAATTTATTCCTATACTTCGGTTGGTTATAATTTGAATTTTGGTACTATGTTTAACGTATTGATTGTTTTCCGTTTACACGATATAGCAAAACGCAGTTTATGATCGTTCAGCATATATATTGTTGCGAAAATATCGAATATTGAACAAGGAATTATGAATAATGAAATTTGCTGACCACAAAAATTGCTTTATCTTTTTACTTCAAAATTCTTTATTCCTTGTTCAATATTCATTATTAATAAATACGACACAATTTAATATTTAGAGTGAATGAAGAACAATGTTGTTAAGAAAGAAAAATAATGCATAAGGATATATGCCTGATATTGTGAGATATAAGTAATTCTGGGGTGAATTTTCAAAAAAACGAAAAGAATAAAATTAGGATTTAATTATGGCTGAATAGTTTGCTGTAAAAATCGGTGCTAATCAAATAGAGTGCTATTGTTATACTTTTTACAATATTCTATGGTGCTTTAGTATAAAAATTTAAATATCTTTGAATAAAAATTATCAATGCACTCAAATTGTTTTCTATTTAAAATGATGAGAGGTTGTAAAAATTATTTTGTATATTAAATTTCAAAAATTATGAAGATAAAAAGAGTATTATTAAAATTAAGTGGTGAGGTTTTAGGAGGAAATGCAGGTTCAGGAATCGAAAACGATGAGTTAGGATTTTATTCAAATGAAATAAAACAAGCTGTTAAAAAAGGATTTGAAGTTGCCGTTGTTATTGGGGGAGGAAATATTTTTAGAGGTGGCACTTTGATAAAAGATGGATTTTTGGATAGAGTTAATGGTGATTATATGGGAATGCTTGCTACAATTATCAATGGAATTGCATTAAAAACTACTCTTAATAAAATTGGAATTAAAGCAAAATTGATTACTTCTTTTGAAATTGATAAAATTGGTGAATTGTATAATCACGATAAAGTACTAAAATATTTAGATGATGGATATACTTTAATATTTTCAGGGGGAACAAGTAATCCTTATTTTACAACCGATTCGGCTGCTGCCATGCGAGCTATTGAAATTGAGGCAGATGCAATTATGAAAGGTACAAAGGTTGATGGTGTGTATTCTGCTGACCCTATGAAAGATAAAAATGCAAAAAAATATGATAAGATAAAATTTGCTGAAGCAATTCAAAAAGAACTAAAAGTTATGGATCTTACTGCATTTGCTTTATGCAAAGAAAACAATAAGCCTATTTATGTTTTTAAGTCAAATGTAAAGGGGAATCTTGTAAGAGCATTAGAAAAAGCAGATATTGGAACTTTAGTTTATTAATTTTTTTATATTATATTTGCAACTTTTTAAAATGAATTTAAACAACAAATTATATGACATATCTTTTTACTTCTGAGTCAGTTTCGGAAGGACATCCGGACAAAGTCTCAGATCAAATATCTGATGCAGTATTAGACGAATTTTTAAAACATGACCCTGCTTCAAAAGTAGCTTGCGAAACATTTGTAACCACAGGACTTGCTATAATTGGTGGAGAAGTACGAACAACTTCCTACGTTGAAGTTCAAGATATTCCAAGAAGAGTAATTAAAGAAATCGGCTACAATAAAAATGCCTATAAATTTGATGGTGATTCTTGCGGAATTATTAGCACTATTCATGAACAATCCGATGATATTCACATGGGAGTGGAGCGTGAAAAAGAAGAAGAACAAGGTGCAGGTGATCAGGGAATGATGTTCGGTTATGCTTGTACAGAAATGGATAACTTAATGCCATTGCCACTTGAATTAGCACATATTTTAGTTCAGGAATTAGCAGCAATTAGAAAAGAAGGAAATGAAATGACCTATCTGAGACCTGATTCAAAATCGCAGGTAACAGTTGAGTATTCTGATGATGGCGTACCACAAAGAATTGATACCATTGTTCTTTCTACACAGCATGATGAATTTAACAGTGTTAATGAAATGCGTGAACAAATTACAAAGGATGTAAGAAATATTTTAATTCCAAGAACAATTAAATTAGTTCCTGAAAGAGTAAAAAAATTATTTAAGGATGATTATATTTTACATGTGAATCCAACAGGGAATTTTGTTATTGGCGGACCTCATGGAGATACAGGGCTTACAGGAAGAAAAATTATTGTAGATACTTATGGTGGAAGAGGAGCACACGGTGGAGGTGCTTTTTCCGGAAAAGATTCTTCTAAAGTTGACAGAAGTGCAGCTTATGCGGTAAGACATATTGCAAAAAACTTAGTAGCAGCAGGTGTTGCAACAGAAGTGCTTATTCAGGTTGCTTATGCAATTGGAGTAGCTCAGCCTGTGAGTTTGCATGTTTATACTTATGGTTCAACAAAAGTAAAAAATGGAAATGGAAAAATAATGACTGATGGAGAGATAGCGGTTAAACTTAAAAAGATTTTTGACATGCGACCATCCGCCATCATAAAACGTTTTGGCTTAAAAAATCCTATTTTTAGAGCAACAGCTTCTTATGGACATTTCGGAAGAAGTGTTTATGAAAAAGAAATTGAAGTATTTTACAATGGAGAAGGTGTTGAAAAAAGAAAAGTTGACGGTGTAGAAAAGTATTTTAAGAAAGTAAAATATTTTGCTTGGGAAGAGTTGAATTATGTTGACAAGATAAAAGAAGAATTCGGAATATAAAAATTAAGAATATAGACCCGAATAACCAAATCATTTATTTCCATTCGCGTATTCGTGGCAAAAAGACAATTTGCTATTCATTAGTGCATTAGTGGCAAAAAAGCAATTTTATATTTATTCGTGCATTAGTGGCAAAAAAACAATTTTATATTTATTCGTGCATTAGTGGCAAAAAGACAATTTGCTATTCATTCGCGTATTCGTGGCAAAAAGCAATTTTATATTTATTCGTGCATTAGTGGCAAAAAAACAATTTGCTATTCATTCGCGTATTCGCGACAAAAAACAATTTTATATTTATTCGTGCATTAGTGGCAAAAAAAACAATTTGCTATTCATTAGTGCATTAGTGGCAAAAAAACAATTTTATATTTATTCGTGCATTAGTGGCAAAAAGACAATTTGCTATTCATTAGTGTATTCGTGGCAAAAAGCAATTTTATATTTATTCGTGCATTAGTGGCAAAAAGACAATTTGCTATTCATTAGTGTATTCGTGGCAAAAAGCAATTTTATATTTATTCGTGCATTAGTGGCAAAAAAAACAATTTGCTATTTATTAGTGGCAAAAAAAATTGCTATTACTGATTGGCGTTTTCAATTTGGTTAGGTGTGTTTGGATTTTGTGGAATTGGATTTGCCATTTCATTTATCTGTTCACTCATCCTTGATTGTCTTTCTTCTTGAATCGTAGTATTTGGTGTAAAAAAGTTAGTAGCAATTACAACTACAATAATTCCAATTGCAAGATACCATGTAGCTTTTTCAAGAAAATCTGCTGTTTGACGAGCACCAATAATTTGACTTCCACCACCGCCAAATGTTGAAGAAAGTCCACCGCCTTTTGGGTTTTGAGCTAAAATTATTAAAACCAAAATTATTGCAGCGATTATGATTAATATTATTAGGAATGTAAGCATTTTTATTCGTTTATTTTTTCTTTAAGGTTTTTTATTAATTCTGCAAAGTAATTACTTTTTTCGGGATTAAGCAAGGATAATTTCTTGTAAATTTTTATCGCTTTTAAATAATTATTTTGCTTCACATGTATTTCTGCTAATGTTTCTGTAACAAAGTCATTGTTAGGGTCTTCATCAATACTTCTTGAAGCCATTTTTGTGGATGAATAAAATTCCGCTTTTGGGCGTTTGATACTTGGATTAAGTTCTATAAATTTGTCAATTAATTTTCTGTTTTGTTCTTTTTTCTCAATTGTTACTGTATTTACTCTATCATCCTTTTTTTGATCTGATATTTTTTCTATTGGAATAGCTTTTTCATTATTTAGGTAATTGTAAAGTTTAATTCTGTTTGTGGAATAGATAGCTGCTGTTTTTAAATCATTTTGTCTAAAAATTCCTTCAGTTTGATTTTTTGCAATTGCATGAATAAGATGTGCTGAGTGAAAAAACGGATATTCTTTTGAAATTTCCTTAATCAAAGATATATCAGCATCTTGTAATAGATTTGCAGGTTGTTTTATGTATGAATTAAATGTTGAAATATCCATTTTAGAATGATAAAATATTTTAATTACAAAGATACAATATATTTATAGAACCTCCCTTAACTTCACCAATTGTTTACTGCTTTACTAAAAATATCTTGAACCAACATTTCTAAAAGTTCTTCATGAAGGTCGTCTTTTATAGAAGCAAAATTTTCGCTACTTTCAAAATCCATATAATTTGAAAATGTAGCATCATAATTAAATTCAGGTTGAACCGAGTTTTTGTACTCTACTTTCACACTGATTGTTAATCTCGTAGTTGTAGCTTTTTGATCTCCACTAATGCTGGCAGGTCCAATTTTGTAATCGGTAATTATTCCTTTAAAACTAATGTCTCCGTTATAATCCACAATTGATAGATTCATTTCTTTAAGAAATTTATCTTTTAGTTGCTCTGTAAGCTTTTCTGCAAAGGAAGGAACAACCTGATTTGCTTGATTTGTAAATGCTTTTATTGTTACTGTTTTGATTTCAGGAGATAAAGATGCTCCTGACAGGCTGTAAATTCCACATGAATTTGTTATTAACAATGAAATAGGAATTAGCAAGAAAATAATTATGAATTTTAGGTCTGTTTTCATTTTTAAATATTTTTTTTACATTTCTTCCAGCTCATATTCTTTAATTTTTCTGTAAAGTGTTCTTTCAGAAATTCCAAGTTCTTTAGCAGCAGGCTTTCGTTTTCCTCTGTATTTTTTTAGAGCTTCAATTATAAGTGATTTTTCTTGGTCTGCCAATGAAAGATTTTCATGTATATCTGTTATATCCTGACTTTCACTGTAAGAATTATTCTCAGAATTATTTTCGTTTGCTTTTTTCTCCTGTTTTATAAATTCATATTCAGCGTCAGGTAAATTGTTTCCTGCTTTTATTAATTTATTTGTTGCATATTCTATTGAACTTTCAAAATCTTTTTCTTTTGATTTTATACCATGAGCAAGTTCCAACATAATTGTTTTTGCTTCGGAAACGTCTTTTTTTATGTCAATCAAAAATTTATAAAGTAAATCCCTATCATTAATATTTTCCTGAGGATTAGGTTCATCATTTTCAAATTTTATTAATTCTTTACCAGGAGTTACAGGTAAAAATTCATTCATCATTTTCCCTTTCATCAATCTTTCAGGTCCTAAAATAGAAATTTGTTCGATGGTATTTCTAAATTGTCTGATATTGCCGGGCCAATATTGTTGCTTTAGCATTTCCATTGCCGAATTATCAAGCTCCAATGGAGGTATTTTGTATTTATCAGAAAAATCACTGGCAAATTTTGCAAAAAGCATTGGAATATCTTCTTTCCTGTTTCTTAGCGGAGGAATATGAATATTTACTGTATTTAATCTGTAATATAAGTCCTCACGGAATTTATTTTTTTTAGTTTTTTCCAAAAGATCTTTGTTTGATGCTGCAATAAGTCTGATATCGGTTTTGAGTACTTTGGATGAACCAACTTTAATAAATTCTCCTGATTCTAAAACACGTAATAATCTTGATTGGGTTTCTAAGGGTAATTCGCTAATTTCATCAAGAAAAATTGTTCCTCCATTTGCTGTTTCAAAATATCCTTTTCTCGAATCATAAGCACTGGTAAATGAGCCTTTTTCATGTCCAAATAATTCTGAATCAATTGTGCCTGATGGTATTGCTGCACAGTTGATGGCAATTAAATTACCATGCTTTCTTTTGCTTAGTTGATGAATTATTTTTGAAAAATTTTCTTTACCAACACCACTTTCTCCCGATATTAAAACACTAATATCTGTGGGTGCTACTTTTATTGCTTTTTCAATAGCATTATTTAGCATCGGTGAAGCACCTACTATTTGGTATCTGTTTTTTATTGCTTGTATTTTATTCTGTATTGCTGTCATAGTAATTTATTTTTCATTTACACATTATTAGAACTTTTTTCCGCCCAATATCTTTGTCTCTTTGCCTCTCATTCTCCAATTAAAGTTGCACTTGTACAATCTGTAATTTTAACTTTTATTAAATCCCCTTTTGCAAAGTTTTTTGCAGGAAACACAATCATTTTATTTTGACTATTTCTACCTTTTAGCATTTTATCAGATTTTTTTGAAAATCCCTCAACCAATATCTCAAAAGTTTTGCCAATATCTTTTTTATTACTTTCAAGTGAGTGCTTACTTTGTAGTTCAATAATTTCTTTAAGTCGTTGTTTTTTTTTCTTATTGTCTATGTTATCATCAAGATTTTTAGCTGCTACGGTACCTGATCTTTCTGAATAAGCAAACATAAATGCCCAATCAAATTTAACATCTTTCATTAATGACAATGTTTCTTTGTGGTCATCTTCTGTTTCCGTGCAAAATCCCGTGATGATGTCGGTTGTAAGTCCAATGTCAGGGATAAGTTGCTTAGCCATTTCAATTTTTTCAAGAAATGATTCTCTTGAGTATTTTCTGTTCATTAGTTTTAATATTCGCGAACTTCCTGATTGTACAGCTAAATGAATGTGTTTGCAAATGTTATCCTTTTTTGCCATTACTTCAATTAATTCTCTGCTAATATCTTTTGGATGAGAAGTTGAAAAACGAATACGAAGTTCAGGTGTCTCATTGGCTATTTTTTCAAGCAATGAAGGAAAACTTAGAATATATCCTGAATGATTTTTCCATTTGTAGGAATTAACATTTTGTCCTAAGAGTGTAATTTCTTTTATGCCTTGATTAATTAATATTTTTATTTCTTTCAAAATAGTTTCAGGGCTACGGCTTCTTTCCCTGCCTCTTGTGTAAGGGACTACGCAGTAAGAACAAAAGTTGTCGCATCCTCGCATTATTGAAATAAAAGCAGAAATGGAACTTTCAGAATGAAGAGGAATTATATCATCATAAGTTTCATTGATGTCAAGCTCAATATCTAAAGCTTTGCTTTTGTTTTCTTTTGATGAATCAATAATATTATGAAGATTTCTATAACTATCAGGTCCTGCAAGAAAATCAATTTCTGAATTTAATTCAAATATTTTGGATTTTAAATGTTCTGTCATACATCCGAGAATACCGATTTTTAATTCTGAATTATTGTTTTTTAAATATTTAATATTTTCAACTTTTTTAAAAATCCTTTGCTCGGCATTTTCTCGTATCGAACATGTGTTTATCAAAATTGTATCAGCTTCATTAATGTTTTCTGTTAATTGATAATTATTTTTTACTAAAATTGATTTTGCAATTTCCGAATCGGAGAAATTCATTTGACAACCATAAGTTTCAATGTAAACCTTTCCTTTTGGAATTAGAGTTTTCTTATTCTCAGTATTTATGGTTTTTGCTGTTTCCATGTTGTTTGTTAATAGTTGCAAATTTAGTAAAAATTGATATTTAAAAAGAAGGTTTTGGCATAAAAACTGAAATTCTGTCAGTATCTGTGATTTGTAATTGTTGCGAATGTATTTATAGAACCTCCCTAAAAATTATTTCATTTATTTCATTTGAAATTCAAACTATGCTTTGTATGTTTGCTATCCGAATTTTTGATGTTTGTGATATAGGTAAATAATTTTGTTTGTTTCACTCACTGTCATTTTTTTGTAGCTTTACTAATAAAAGTGAAAAGAATTTAATTTTGTTTTATGAGTGGATTTCTTAATGCAATAGACACAGCTATACAAAGTTATAATGAATATGTTGGTGGATATCTTGTTTTATTTTTATTGATTCCTACAGGTTTGTATTTTATTTTCAAATTAAAATTTATAAATGTTACAAGATTATTTCATTCAATAAAAATTGTTGCAGGTAAATATGATAAAGCTGAAGACAAGGGTGATGTAAATCATTTTAAAGCACTTACAACAGCATTGTCTGCAACCGTTGGTACCGGAAATATTGTTGGTGTTGCTCTTGCAATTTATTTGGGTGGACCGGGTGCTGTTTTTTGGATGTGGGTAACAGGTTTTTTGGGAATGATACTAAAATTTGCCGAATGTACTCTTTCTCATAAATACCGAAAATTCAATAGTGATGGTAGTGTTTCAGGTGGTCCAATGTATTACATGGAAATTGGATTGAAAAAGAAATTAGGGAAATATGCAAAAGTTCTTGCAATAGTTTTTGCCATTGCTACAATACTTTGCTCCCTTGGTACAGGAAATATGGCACAGTCAAATTCTATGGCTGATGCTTTAAATACGACCTATAACATTTCTGTTTGGATTTCGGGTTTAATCATAACCTCTTTGGTGTTTCTTATAATTCTCGGAGGGATAAAAAGAATTGCTGAGGTAACTTCAAAATTAGTTCCGATAATGGCAATTTTATATTTTATAAGTGCTATTGTAGTAATTTTTCTTATGCGAGATAATATTCCCGCAGCATTTTCATTAATATTTCATGATGCATTTACAGGAACTGCGGCAGCAGGTGGTTTTGTCGGTTCAACTTTTATTCTAACTCTTATTTGGGGTGTTCGCAGAGGCTTGTTTTCAAATGAAGCCGGTCAAGGTTCTGCTCCAATTGCTCATGCTGCTGCAAAAACAGATTATCCTGCAAGGGAAGGACTTGTTGCTTCTCTTGAACCTCTTATTGATACTCTTGTTATTTGTACTCTTACTGCTCTCGTGATAATTGTTACAGGAGTATGGGACTCAGGAATTAAAGGGGTTGGTATGACGGTAGAAGCAATGTCTATCGGGCTTGGGAAAATCGGTTTGCAAGCGATGGGAGAGCATGTTGTTAGTATTGGATTAATGTTGTTTGCTTTTTCAACAATTATTAGTTGGTCATACTACGGAACAAGAGCGGCTAATTATTTACTGGGTGAAAAATTTATTAAACCATACAGAATTTTATACGGAATTTTTGTTTTCTTTGGTTGCATCTGGGGAATTGATCTTGTTTGGCATTTTGTTGATATGGTTATTACATTTATGACTATTCCTAATTTAATTGCTTTACTAATTCTTGCACCTGTTGTTGTTAATGAGACAAAGAAATATTTTGCAGCAATGGAAAAACTTAAATAATTCTTTTTACTAAGTTTAAATTTTTTAAAATGAAAAAAACAATTTTATTTGTCTTGTTATTATTTTCTTTTACGCTAAATTTTGCAAAAAATAATAATTCAGTTCAGGATAGTACATCTATTGAAAATAATTTAACATTAAGCCAAAGAATTGATAGTGTGTTTACGCCTGTTGTAACTGCTTTAAGTAAATTTTTGTTTTGGGACCCTTTTTATGCTGCAAGAATTTATGACCAGAATATTTATGATGAAAATGGAGAAGTAGTATTAGATAAAGAGGGTAATGAAGTAAAAGCACCGATAAAATTTATTGTTGCTTGGCTTATTATTGCCGGATTATTTTTTACTGTTTTTATGAGATTTATTAATATTCGTGGATTCAAACATAGTATTGAACTTGTTCGTGGAAAATTTGATAAGCCAGGGACTAAAGGTGAAGTTACACATTTTCAGGCATTAACAACTGCTTTGTCGGCAACAGTTGGTTTAGGGAATATTGCAGGTGTTGCAATTGCTATTTCTATTGGTGGTCCCGGTGCTACATTTTGGATGATAATTGCTGGTTTAATTGGAATGTCTTCAAAATTTGTTGAATGTACTCTTGGTGTAAAATATAGAAAGATTGATAAAAACGGTGTGGTTTCCGGGGGAGCGATGTATTATTTAAAACATGGGTTGAAAAAGAAAAATTTAGGATTTCTTGGGAAAGTACTTGCAGCTTTATTCGCTGTACTTGTTATTGGTGGGTCCATTGGTGGAGGAAATATGTTTCAAGCAAATCAGGCTTTTGTTCAACTTTCGTTATTTTTTCCTTCTATTGAAGGATACGGTGCTTATTACGGAATAATTCTCGCTGTTTTAGTTGGAATTGTTATCATTGGTGGAATAAAAAAAATAGCAAAAGTTACGGAGAGGATTGTTCCTTTTATGGCAGGTTTTTATGTTCTTATTGCATTAATAATTATTGGAATAAATTATCAAAATATTACAGAGGCATTTGCACTTATTTTTAACGGTGCTTTTGCTCCCGATGCATTAAAAGGTGGTTTTATTGGTGTTCTTATTTTTGGCTTCCAACGTGGTGCATTTTCTAATGAAGCAGGTGTTGGCTCAGCTTCAATTGCTCATTCATCGGCAAAAACAAATGAACCGGTTAGTGAAGGCTTTGTTGCATTACTCGAACCATTTGTAGATACTGTAATTATTTGCACAATGACTGCCCTTGTTATAATTTTTACAGGCTTTTACAATGTTGAAGGCTTAGAAGGTGTTCAGCTTACTTCAGCAGCATTTGGTTCGGTGTTTTCATGGTTCCCTTATTTGTTGTTGATAGCTGTTACATTATTTGCTTTTTCAACAATGATATCATGGTCGTACTACGGACTAAAAGGTTTTGATTATCTTTTCGGGGGCTGGAGCAAAAAAATCTTTGGAACAAGAAAAGTTACTGATAACATTTATAAAATTATGTTCTTAGCTTTTATTGTTGTTGGTACTTCATCAACTATTTATGTTGTTATGGATTTTTCTGACATGATGATTTTATGTATGGCTATCCCAAATATAATCGGATTACTAATTTTAGCTCCTGAGGTAAGGCGTGACTTAAAAGATTATTTAAGAAGATTAAAAAGCGGAGAGATAAAAAAGTTTAAATAAAACAGGGGGACAGGAT
>JAYEOP010000108.1 GCA_034723125.1 Bacteroidota bacterium
TTGATAATTAGCCACGAAGGCTCTAAGACACGAAGAATCACAAAGTATGAAACAATTCATTATGGAATTATTATACTACTGATTTTCTTTATGTTATCACAACTCGACATTTAATAAGTTTCAGAATGTCAATTCTTTATATTCAAATGCGAAACTTAAGTTACTCATTATACTTGGGCTTTGAATTAATAATGGATGTGAATATAAAAGTCATTCAATTGTCATTAATAGTCATTTAGCCAAGCTGTCATTGGGTTTTGTAACTTAATGACTATTAATGACAATCAAATGACTACTTTGTGAGATTAGATTCAAGCGACAAAATACACATAATATTCTAACAGTCAAAAACATAGGTTTTTCTTATAGCCACTACTTATAAAAAAGCCACTTCCACAGTTCTTTATAAGATATTTTTGACCCGTAAATTAAGATTCCTATTCTGTAAATTTTTGAAGCTATCCATGTTGTTCCTACAAAACCTATAACAAGCAATAGCATTGAAGAAACAAGTTCTATAGTTGGTACACCAAAAGAAATTCGAGCCATCATTGAAATTGGTGATGTTAAAGGAATCAAAGATAGCCAAATCGCAATATTACTATGTGGAGCCTGAATAATTGCCTGAACTGAAATAAGTGAAATTATCAGAGGGATAGTTAAAGGCAACATAAACTGCTGCATATCAGACTGATTATCAACAGCCGCAGCAATTGAAGCAAAAAGTGAACTGTACAACAAATAACCACCAACAAAGAAAAATACAAAAGTTAAAACAACTTTAGTCATGTTTATTGTTGAAAAACCGGACAAAACAGTTGTTAGACCTTCACTTGCAGGGGAAGAACCAATGTCTGCAAGTGATAATCCTCCCATTGTTAGAACCGCTATTAATAATACCCACAATAAAAATTGTGTTAAACCAACGAGAGCAATTCCGATAATTTTTCCCATCATCAATTCAAAAGGACGTACAGAAGAAATAATTATTTCAACTATTCTATTTGACTTTTCTTCGTGAACACCACGCATAACAAGGCTTCCGTAAATAAAAATAAACATATAATTTAAAAAACCTGCAAGACCGGCAATTCCACTTGCCAAAGGAGTGTTATCATCTTCCAATCCCTGCTCCCCTACTTTTTTGTAATCAATCTCAACATTTGCATCAAGTTCCTTTATCACTTTTTCATCCAAGCCCAATTCTTTTATCCTTAAATATTTTATTTTGTGATTAATAAAATTCCTTGCAATTGACATTGTTTTCGAACTGCTTTTTTTACTGGAATACATCCTAATTCCTGTTGGTTCTTCAATATTAATTTCAGGAATTACCAAAAGGTGCATATTATCCTCCTCTTTTAATAATTCCATTATTGATTTTTCGATATTCGGATTTACATATTCAAAATGAATCTCTTCGCTATTTTTAAAAACATCAAGAAATTGTCCACTATTATCAATTACACTTACATGCTGAGATTTTGATTTTACAGATGTGTGCATATAAACAGAAAACCCAATAATCCCTGCGTACAAAAACGGCAACAAGAAAGTAAGAATCCAAAAAGTTCTTTTTCTTATTCTTATTAAATATTCTCTCTTTATTATATATCCTATTTTATTCATTATTATTTTCTTTTTTATTAACCATTGAAATAAAAATATCATTTATTGAAGGTATTATTTCATTTACCGAATAAATATTAATATCTGTCAATAATTCCTTTAAAATATCATTTATTGTTACATTTCCATTCAAGCGTATTTGCATACTACTACGTCCGTTTGTTTCATTTACAGACAAAAGTTCAAACAACTCAGATTTTTTTTCAACTTTTAATTGTGAAGTTTTTTCAAAAACAATTTCAAAAATATTTTGTTTATACTTTTCTTTGATGTCAAATTTCTTTCCATCCAAAATCTTTTTTGATTCATTAATTAATACAATATTTTCACATAATTCTTCAACAGATTCCATTCTGTGTGTTGATAGAATAAAAGTAACTCCCTTTTCTTTCATTGAAACAATTCTTTTTTTAATTATCTCAATATTAATAGGATCAAAGCCTGTAAAAGGTTCATCAAGTATTACAAGATCAGGGGAATGCATTATTGCAATTATAAACTGTAATTTCTGTTGCATTCCTTTAGACAATTGCTCAACCTTTTTATTCCACCAGCCTCCTATTTCAAACTCATCAAGAAATTTTTCAATTGTATTTTTAGCTTTATTTCCTGAAAAACCCTTTAATTGAGCCATGTACAAAAGATGTTCACCAACTTTCATTTTTGCATACAATCCTCTTTCTTCGGGCAAATATCCAATATTGGCAATATCCTCTCTCCTCATTTCCTTATCGTTAAAAAACAATTTACCGTTATCAGAATTTATTATTTGATTAATTATCCTAATCAGAGTAGTTTTTCCTGCACCATTTGGACCCAACAAACCCAAAATTTCTCCTCTTGGAACATTAATTGAAACATTATCCAAAACAAGATTTTTACCATACAACTTTGAAATTTCTTTTACTTTTAGAATATTCATTTATCGTTATTTTTAAAATTATACTTCTTTAATATCAAAACTACTATCATTTATTTCTTCCCACTTTTTATAATAACAAGAACGGCACAAAGGTTTGTATTTATCTTTTGCACCAATCAAAACTTTTCCTTCCTCATCAGATATCCTATACGAATGAGTAGCAAGGCTACCACACTCCATACAAATAGCATGTAACTTTGTAATGTATTCGGAAACAGCAAGTAAATTAGGCATTGGGTCAAATGGCTTACCATCAGAATCCATGTCAAGACCTGTTACAATAACTCTTTTTCCTTTAAAGGCTAAATATTGAACAACATCCACAACAGCTTTATCAAAAAACTGCACCTCATCAACACCAATTACATCTGCATCGTCATAATATTCAGTTATTTCAATTGCCCTATTAATAATTATTGAAGATATTGAATTTGAGTCATGTGAAACAACTTGATTCTTACTATATCTTTTATCAACAGCCGGTTTAAAAATTGCAACCTTCCTATTTGCGATTTTAGCCCTTTTAAGTCTTCGAATCAATTCTTCTGTTTTCCCCGAAAACATGGGTCCACAAATAACTTCAATCCATCCCTTATTTGATTTATTATTTAAAAGCGGTTCAATAAACATTTAAGTAAATTATCCATATTAGTTTTCAACAACAAATAACGTAAATTCCTTTTTAAGAAGCTACATTTTTTTACTACTTTTGAAGCAAAAAAAAATGACATCAAAAAAAGATATATCCATAATAACAAATATTCTTGATAAAATTTCAGGAATAATTGAAAAAGCACAAGACAATCCGAACAATATTAGTTCCTTAGATTTAGATCTTATCAATAAAAAAATCATTGAACTTTATGACCATACCACAAATTTATCATTATCGTTAAAAAAGTCTAAAGACACAGAAACAGAAATTCTTCAAAAAACAGAAGAAGAAATAGAAAGTAGTGTTGTTGAAAAAAAACCCGCAGAAAAAAAGATTGTAGAAGAAAAAATTGAAAAAGAGGTTGTAGAAATAGAAACTCAACCGGAAGAAACTGCAAAACCCGAATTACCCGAACCAAAAGAGGAAAAGGAAACTCAAGCAGACAAAATTGCAAAAGATGAATTACCCGAACCAAAAGAGGAAAAAGAAGAAAAGCTTGTAGGAGATGAAAAAACAACACCTTTATTTGAGCCAAGTACTGAAACTAAAGAGAAATCTGACAAAGCTCCTAAGCCAGAAATTGAAAAAGAACCAACTGAAGTAGTAGAAGAAAAAGTTGTTAAAGAAGAGGATAAAAAAGAAATATCAGAGAAAAAACAAGTTAATACCAAATTTATTAAAAAAGAACCTTCAATAAATGAAAGAATTGCAAGTTCAAAAACGAAATTACCTCTTGCTGACAAAGCTCATAAAGGATCAATTTCAGATATAAAATCTGCAATTTCTTTAAATCTCAAACTTTCTTTCATCAAAGACTTGTATCAAGGCAACCAAAAGGAATACAAGAGAATGATAGATTTTTTGAGCAAATGCAATAATTATTCGGAAGCAAAATTATTCCTTGAAGGAGAAAACGAAAAAAGACCATACTGGCAGGAAAAAGAAGAACTCGTTAAAACCCTAATGGGACTTATTACTAGGCGATTCAGGTAAGTGAACCTGAGAGAAAATACGCATTAGTCGAATAAACATAAAGAAGTACTTAGAGTTGAAAACTAAAAGGTAAAAACTAAAAGGTAAAAGGTAAAAGTTATGTGTTACGAATAAACAAATTACCAGTCCGCAGTCGGCAGTAAAAAACAGTCCTCAGTCAGCAGTCAAATTTCAAATAAACAAATAAACAGATAAACAAATAAACAATTCTTTCATCAGATTGCTTCAGTCATTCTTCCTTCGCAATGACGGTATGGACTGGGTTTTGGTTTTATAAGCAAATCAAAAGTACTAAAACA
>JAYEOP010000109.1 GCA_034723125.1 Bacteroidota bacterium
TCATTTAGCCAAGCTGTCATTGGGTTTTGTAACTTAATGACAATTTAATGACAATCAAATGACTACTTTATGACATTAGATTCAAGCGACAGAATACACATAATATTCTAACAGTCAAAAACATACGTTTTTCTTATAGCCACTAAATACATTTCTTTTAAGAAACAAAGATAATGAATAAGATGCAAGGCACAAATTTTTCTGAATAGCCGTCCGCTTGTCGCTGAAAGCTTTAGCGGAGGCACAAGCTATTGAGAAAAATCTTAATGCGAATGTATTTATAGAACCTCCCTTTATTAATGAATATTGACCACGTTCGCTGTAGCTTTAGCGGTTGCGAAACAAGGAATTTTGAATAATGAAGTTTTAATTAATTGCAATAATACCGGATATTTATTTTTTTGTTATTTCAGTATTCGTTATTCCTTGTTCTGTATTCGATATTATTTCCATCTGTTTATATTTTTGTAGTTGATACATTATTTTCAATTTTTTTCATTGTCTATAAAAAACTCTGGAAATCTTAATGCCTGTCTGCCGACATAGGCAGGCGAATGTATTTATAGCCCCCCCTAAATAATTAATGATGTAATTTTTTTGAGTTTTCAGGTAAAGTTGGTGGTTCGGTGGTAAACACTTATTATAAGAAAAATAAATAATACTTTAAAATTACTCCATGGATTGAAGCGTTTGTAAATCCCAAAGAATGGGTAAAAATAAAGGTAAATTGCGATTGTAATCGCAAATATACCGTTAATTTTGCGATTAGGTTCTTATTCTTGTGAAATTGTAATACTTTTTGTTCGATGCAATTGAACCATTTATAGGTGTAACAAACTTAACCTGCTACGAGGTTAATTGCAAAAAAACGGGTAAAGATGATTAGTTTATTTATTGATAAGTTCTAAGGTTCAATATTGATTTCATTAACTGTTATTCCCATTTTTGTCAAAATGTTTCTTACTTTAATAAAATCAAGAATTCTATTCAAATCTTTCTTTGAGCCGGAAGCAGTATAATACTCTTGTGCTTTTGTATAATTCCCTATTATTTCAAAACATTTTCCTAAACATTCTTGAACTTTCTGACTGTCTTCCTTTTGTTGTATTTTAAAATATAATTTTGCCATTTCAGTAATCTCTCCTTTGTCAGCAAAAACTTTAATAGACTTATTAATAGTCTTTAATTCTTTTTTATATCCTTTGTCTTTAGTTTTTAGTTTTGGAAATTTATATGTAATTACTTTATATTGTGGAGCAATCAGAGAACTAAAATTATTGACAATCTTAGATTTCATTGAAGGTAGTAATCTGTCTGGAGATTTAATACTTGGGCTTTTAAGATAATTTGATTTAGTATCCGATTTTGTCTCATTAATAGGAATCTCTTTTATTATTTTTCCTGTTTTTGTTTCTTTTATATGAATTACACCATTAATTGAAGCATTGCTTGAAGCAGTATATTTGTAATACACATACGGAATTTTATTACTTGCATCAGAAGTTTCAGTTGCTGACATTTCTGTTTGTGCTTTACTTTTATTTGTTACAATTTTATATTTACCTTCAATTAAATAATCAGCATCTTTGTTATCTGCCAAATCGTAAAATTTAGTTGTGTACCAATTATTATATTTTTTCACTCCTGTTTGATAACCTTTTTTATCATTCGATAAAACTTTTTTTATATTAGAAGAAAAATATGTTGAAAAATCAGAATTATCTTCTCCTAAGTTTGATAAATCACTAACATATAAACTACCTCCATTTTCAAAATAAACAGTAGGAAGAACAAGCTGATATGTTTTGATTTTTTGTGAGAAAACTGATGTGCTACTAAGAAATATACTAATAAAAAGTATGAATATTATTTGTTTTTTCATGATATTTAAAATTTACAATTTAACTAAAACTAATTTAACTTCTCTTGTATTCCATGTTGATGGAGTTACAACCAATGATTTTTTTTGTTGATTAGGAATGCGAAAGCAAATAAAAACTCCTTCTTTTTTTTCAGGAAGGAAATAATAATTTTGTCTTTCTTCAAAAGTGCTTTTATATTTATTATTTGCGTCTTTTTCCCATACCTTATCATGTTCTTCCTTTTTTTTCATAATACCACTTCTATGGTAATACATTTTTGTATCGATATTATAGATTTTTACATGATTTGTCGTACTACCGTCTTTATTTGCAACAAGAACACTATAAAACCTCCATATAGGATAAGTACTAAGTTTAGTTGGGTCAAAAGCTTTATCAGAAGCTTTAAAATCATTCATTACAACTCTTTCAGGCTTTTCAAATTTAGTGTTAGATTTTACAACCATCACAAAATGATGGTTATTGGTTATATCTCTAATAACTGGTTTGATTTGTCCATAAGTTGTTACTGATAATAGCATTAAAGTGCTAATGCTAAACAATAAAATTTTTAATCTTTTCATTATAAATTATTTAATTTGTTTTTTTTAATTATAAAATTCAGCTACAATAATACAATTCTTTTAAATAAGCTACGATGTTTTTGTTATTTTATTTAAGATAACTCAAGTTTCGCATTTGAATATAAAGAATTGACATTCGGAAACTTATTAAATGTCGAGATGTGATAACATAAAGAAAATCATTAGTATAATAATTCCATAATGAATTGTTTCATACTTTGTGATTCTTCGTGTCTTAGAGCCTTCGTGGCTAATTATCAATATCTTGCCACAAAGACACCAAGACACAAAGTTGCACTAAGAAAAAACACATAATATAACAGTCAGATAATAAATATGTTAGCACACAGAATTATTATGCGAAACTTGAGTAATTAATACTCACAAAGTTCATCTTTTTCTTCAATTACATCAAGAACATTTAATGCAAGTGCTTCCATTTCATCACCTCCAGGAAAAATGTTTATATCTGCAATTTTTTCAATTCTATCTCTGATTTGTTTCATAAACCATTTGCTGTTGGCTATTCCTCCTGTAATCAAAATAGCATCAATATCAAATTTTAAAACAGCAGCCATTGCTCCAATTGATTTTGAAACTTGATATGCCATTGCTTTATAAATAAGCATTGCTTTTTTATCATTTTTATTTAAGGCTCTATCTTCAATTTCGGATGTATCTGAAGTGCCAAAATATGCATTAAGTCCTCCTTTACCTGCAATCATTTTAAGCATTTCTTTTTCTGTGTATTCACCTGTATAGCAGAGTTCAATAATCTCTCCAATAGGTAATGTTCCACTTCTTTTGGGCGAAAATGGTCCTTCTCCGTTATATCCTTGATTTACATCAATAACTTTTCCTTTATGGTGTGCACCAATAGTTATTCCAAGTCCAATGTGAGCAACAATAAGATTTAAATCTTCATAATTTTTGAAATTATTTTTAGCATATTGTTTGGCAATTGCTTTTTGATTAAGAGCATGAAAAATTGATTTTCTTTCAAACAATGGATGCCCACTAATTCTTGCTATATCTTGTAATTCATCTATAACAACAGGGTCGGAAATATATGCTTTTATGTTTAGCGATTTTGCTATTGATCTGGCTATCAAGCCTCCAAGATTTACAGAGTCTTCACCAAGAGGACTATTTTTTAAATCATCAATAATCTTGTCATTTACTTCATAAACACCTGATTTTAATGGTTTCAGTAAACCTCCTCTGCCAACAACAACATTTATTGAATCAAGAGCTATATCTGCATTTTTTAATTCATTTAATATAAGTCCTTTTCGAAATGGACATTGGTCAACAACTTTTTCATAATCTTTGAATACACTTTTATCATGAAATATTTTGTTTAGAAAAACGAGGTTTTGATTGTCAAAGACTGCAACTTTCGTAAAACTTGAACGAGGATTGACTACTAAAATTCTATTTACACCCATACAGTTTATTTATTTGATGATATATGAATTTCAAATTTAACATTTTTTTTTAAATGATAAAATATGTTGATTTGTTTATTTGCTGATTTGTTTATGGTGGAATGCAAAAAGAAACATTTTTAATTTTGTAGAGTTTTCTAAGAGACACTATTTATTTGAAAATATAATAGGCACTTATTTTTAATATTCGTGTTTTTTTTGGCGGAAAATATATAAAGAAAAAAACTGCCACAGATTCACAGATTAAAAGAAATTTACTATACTAAATTTTTACAAAACAAACTACCAAAGGTAGTTTGAAATCTGTGAATCTGTCTTTGACAGATGTAGTCTTACTTCTATACTTAGCATGTCTTCGACAGACAAAGTCTGTGGCTTTATTCTTTTTCAGTTTATCTGGATTTGGAAGTGAAGGTTTTTTTTATAGTGCCTCTAAGAAAACTATCTAATTTTGCAGAGTTTTCTTAGAGGCACTAAATAGTCTGACTAATAAATTTTTGCTTTTATTTTTCAAGAATAAATTTCCATGCACAAAACCATTCTTTTGGATGTTTGTCGGGAGGGCATGCAATACATTCTGTTTTTATCCTTGGGTCAATA
>JAYEOP010000110.1:0-2181 GCA_034723125.1 Bacteroidota bacterium
CTTTGTTTATCCAAATTTTAAAATCCCTATTTGGCTTATATAAGTTGCTAAATTGAATAAACTTATCAATATTAAAAAATGTATCGTAAATACCTGCTCCTGAATTATAAGCATCTCTTGAATTAATAAATTGCTCTGCATGATTCTGTACTGGAATCATCAATGTTGGCTTAGCAAGATACATGGCTTCACAAATTGATTCAAAACCTGCTGTTGTAATCAATCCTTTTGATGATGAGAGTAACTTTAAAAACTTATTATCATCCAATTTACAAAATTCAAGATTCTGATTTATCCTTTTATTTTCCTTATCCCAAAAAACATAAAGTTTAATAGCTGCATTCTTTTTATGCCAATTAATTATTTCTCTCGCATAGCCGGAATTTAAAATGTATACAACAAAATAATCGCCATTATTTACCGGGATTTCAAATATTTCTTTTCGTAACAATGGAGGAATAACTATAAGCTTTTGTTTTAAATCATCTTTTAAATCGCTGAAACTCAAAGCTAATAATTTTGTTGAACCTAAAGTACTAAGCTTATTAATAAATAATAATGAAGCTTTTGAGAATTTACTGATTTTAGGAAATTCAAAGTCAGTATGCTTGTAAATATATTGATGTGCAATAGAAATTATTGGTATTTTCGGACGAAAAAATAAAAAATATAAGCCAGTGAGTGTCTCATGAAAATTTAAAATTACATCTGCTTCTGATTCTTTAATTTTGTTATTAATTATTCTAAGTTGGAAAAAGAATTTAGGTATTAAAAAAAGGTTTAGTAGGAGCGAAGCAAAAAGATTGATTCTTTTATCATTTTTATCTCTTTTAATATTTGGGCTATAAAATCTGCAAACAGAAGTTTTGATTTTATTAAAAAAATAATCAGGAACATTTCTATTTTTACTTTTTCCAAGAAGAACAATTTTTACTTCATGTCCTGCATTGGTAAGCATTTCATAAGCAGTAATTGCCTGAGTCAAATGTCCTCTGCCTTCTCCCTGAACAATAAATGCAATTTTTAATTTGGATTTATTCATTAGCACAAAAGTAGGTTTTTTTATGTTTATGCGTGTATTTGTTTATATTTTCTCGCAAAGACGCAAAGAACGCAAAGGAAATAAAAAAAAGTCAACCTTATTCGCAAGCACAGACTGCTTACTGGAGACTGCTTACTGAAGACTGCTTACTGAAGACTGCATACTAGAGACTGCTTACTGGAGACTGCAGTAGGTTTTTTTATGTTTATGCGTGTATTTGTTTATATTTTCTCGCAAAGACACAAAGAACGCAAAGGAAATAAAAAAAAGTCAACCTTATTCAGGCAAGCACAAACTGCTTATTGGAGACTGCTTACTGAAGACTGCATACTGGAGACTGCTTACTGAAGACTGCCTTACTCTTCCTTCTTCCTATTAGCTTTTTTCCGCTTCTCAAGAGTATTTATTATTTCTTTAATATCTTTAACGGAAATTCTTTTTGCTTCAATTATGTGGTTTTTATTGAGAAGATAAATTACAGGTGAACTATGAATATCGTATAACACACGGAAGTTTGTTGAGTTTCCGGGATCTGATAAATTTATCCAATTAAAGTTATTTTCATTAACATAATCTTTCCATTGTTTGAGGTCTGTTCCTAAGAAAATAGCAAATACTTCAAGTGAATCTCTATCTGTTTTATTGTAGTATTTTTTTAATATTGGTAATACTTTTCTACAATGTCCACAATCATAATCCCAAAAAATTAGAACAGAGTATTCGGAATATGTATCAAAAATAGAATGATATGTACCGGAAGTATCTTTCATTACTAATTCTTTGGCTTTCATGCCGATTATGTTGTTACTTAGTTTTGCAACTCTATCCCATATTTTTGCTAATTGAGTAGAATCCGACCAGTAAGCAAGTCCGCTAAGGTAATATCTTTCAGCAAGGTGTACAAAAACTTCATCCATGCCCATATATTTGGACTGGGCATATTTATTAAAAAGTTTTATTAGTGTATATTTAAAAAGCTGTGTGTCGGAAAGTGATTTATCAATTACACGTGCTGCTGCAAATTTCAATGAATCGGGATGACGGATTGTAATTCTGTTCATAAATTTATTGACTTTTGCATCGTATAATGGTGTACGTAGCATTCTGGCATCAGAAAAATCAATATTATCGAAAAAGTG
>JAYEOP010000110.1:2281-4489 GCA_034723125.1 Bacteroidota bacterium
AGAGTTTTTTATAGACAATGAAAAATTTTGAAGCAAATCGGGATAATGTAAAAAATTGCCACAGACTTCGTCTGTTGAAGACATGCTAAGTGTAATAGAAGTAAGACTACGTCTGTCGAAGACAGATTCACAGATTTAATATTTCTATATATTTGATAATCTGTCTTCGACAGACGAAGTCGGTAGCTGAATAACGCTTTTTTATTCGCACCCCAATCATTTTCAAAGCAGAGTTTTCTTCAAAACTATTTCTCCTTCTTCACCTTTTAGTATTAAATTGTTTCCTATTACCTGATAAGAAACAACTAAAGGCAATACCTCTCTTAATTTATCATCAAACTCATTCTCCCCTCCAACTTTAGTACCTCCATAACAAGTTATTTTTAATAAGCCATTAGAAATTAAATCATAGATGCCACCTCCGGTATTTACACTTGTATTTAATGAAAAGGATGAATCGCTGTCAAATACTAAAAGATAAGCATGTTTTACAGGAACTTTACCCTGTGTTTTATATATCGTATCATTAGTGGTTATTGATTCTATTTTCCATTTATGTTTTGTTATATCAATAGTGTCTGTTTTATCTTTATTACAATTGATTAGTGTTGTACATATCAAAATAAAACTAAATAAAAGTGTTGTTCGTTTAACATTTAAAAAAGTATTCATGATTTTATATGTTTATATTATTGTATAATTGCATTTTGATCAATATCAATAAATAATCAATTTAATTGTTTTAGTGAATGTTGAGGTTTTTATTGAACATAAATATATTCCTGAAGAAAGTTGGCTAATATCAAAATGCTCGGAATAATTACCTGGGTTATTATATTTTATATACTCTTTTAGTAGAACTCCATTCATGTCCATTATTTGAATTATAACCTCTGATATTTTGGAAATACTATAATCAACAGTAAATAAACCTTTTGATGGATTAGGGTGAATACTGAAATTATCTTTGAATTTTTCATTTACTATTTTTAATTCATTATTATTACTTATTGACATACTATCAGTTTTTGAAACAGTTATATTTGAAAATTTTTCAAAATGATCGTTTAAATGTACAATTTCAGGTTTGTGAATATTAGTACTTTCCCTGTTGTTAAAAGATCTATTTATATTTGGACATGGAATTATCACAGCAGTAAATTCTGCTCCTTTTTCTGTTTCAAATTTTTTTAGAATAATTTTATTATAAGCTTTAAAATGAACATTTACTTTGTTTGGAATTACCACATTATCTGTATGTATTGTACCATCTGTAATATCGTAGTATTCCAATCTCGTTTCTCCATTTATAGTAATAATATTTGATGCTTTTGGCTTGCTAGAAAGAGGTAAAGAATATCGATAATTATAGAAACTTGACAAGCCAGTCCAATCAATATATGGAAATTCAGAATTAAATGGATTGTGTGATACTACAACATTACTAATAGTTATGCTTTTATTACAATCAATGCAATTAACAGTACTATAAATTTCAGGATGTAGATAAAATACAGCTTCTTGCCATTTGTAATAATCAATAACAGGACTTCCATCATTGTCTTTAATATAAAAATAAGCATCATTAGTACCACGCCAACCCCAATTAAAATGAAAATAATCATCATCCTTATAACCATCACAAACAAATGCATGTCCATTACCTCCATTAGGTTTACTGCCGCTATATAAAATAGGTTGTCTGTTATCAAGACTTTTTCTCATTTTAGGTTTCCAACTCATAGTAAGACAACGATAACGATGTAACATATCGTTGCTATATTTGTAGTCGTTTCTTAAAGCTCGTTTTGCTTTACCTGTACTTGTTCTTGAACGACAGCTTGTTTCTTTATCAATTTTTCTGCAATATTTTATATCAGATTTATCCCCACAATCGGCTATTAATTCGGCTATTGCATTTCGTTCTGTTTCATAATTGGCTCTTATATAAGGACGTGGAAGTTTATAATCCATTCGATTTAACAAATTAGGCATATTGCACCAATCAAAATCATTATCAGGACTTCGCCAAAAATTCATTATTTGAGCCATAGCTACGGCTACACAACCTGCAGTGCAATGGTCACAGTCACAGTTATTGTTATTTTGAACAAAAAAATTATATCCAGGGCATTCTCCATCATTTGTAAAACTTTGTCCTCACCTTGTTTCAATCAAAGGATCTACTGAACTATTAGATCTATATTG
>JAYEOP010000111.1 GCA_034723125.1 Bacteroidota bacterium
ATTCCATCCGAAAATAAAGTTCCCTCATCCGTAAGTTTTATTTTATTCCCTTCACGGAAAATAAAATCCATATTTTGAAAATATTCAATTTTGTTATCAAATTTTTCACGATTAAAATTATTACTTATGGAAAATAATTTATCTAAATCAACGCCCCAAATTGTTCTCAGAGAAAGCATAAGATATTCATTAAATTTGTCAGCACTATCAAGTATTTCAGTCTCAAAATATTTCTCTTTAGAATTTATTTTTTTTATGTATTCTGTATTATTATTTGTATTCCACTGCCTTGATTTTAAATCATAAGAATGTGCTGAAGGTCCTACACCAAGATATTTTTTGCTTTTCCAGTAGTTTGAATTATGGATTGAAAAAAAATCATTTTTGCCAAAGTTTGAAATTTCATAATGAATAAAGTTGTTGCTTTTCGCAAATTCTACAAGTTGAAAATATTGCTCACGAACAAGCTCTTCATCAACATCTTTTTGTACTCCTTTCCTGATTTGATACTCAAGTATAGTTTTAGGTTCAACCGTAAGTGCATAAGCAGAAAAATGGGGTATATCAAGAGCAATTATTTTGTTAAGATTATTCTCCCATCTATCTTTATCAGAATCAGGAATCCCATAAATCAAATCAATTGTAATATTCTTAAATCCAACTTTTTGAGCATTTTTTATTGACTCTATAGCATCTGTTGAAGAATGCACTCTTGCTGTAAACTCAAGGTCTTTGTTGTTAAAAGACTGAACACCAATGCTAAGACGATTTATTCCGAGTTTTTTGTATTCAGTTAATTTTTCTAAATCAAGGTCATCAGGATTTGTTTCAATAGTTATTTCAGCATTTTCAGCAATTTTAAAATTCTCATTGATGGATTCAAATATTAATTCTAACTCTTTTATTTCCAAAGTAGAAGGAGTGCCTCCGCCAAAATAAATTGTTTCAAGTTCATCATTTCCAAGATAGTTTCTTTTATCATGAATTTCCTTAACAATCGCTTTTATAAATTCAGTTTTACTTTTTTGAGAGACAGTAAAGTGAAAATTACAATAATTACAAGCTTTTTTGCAAAAAGGGATATGTATGTAAAGTCCGCTCATTTATTAATTTTCATTAAAATATAAAGGAAATAAATTAAAAAATAGTACCTACAGCATAAAGAGGAATATTTATCAACCAGTCTTGTTCTCTATAATCTGACATTGATAGACGAAAAGACGTAGTAGGATTGAATTTTTGATAATATACTTTTAAACTTTTAGATTGTAAATTTTCTTCTGACTTTACTTCAATAGGAATAATTTCTGATTCTTTTTGGATAATAAAGTCAACCTCAGAGCGTGCTCTTTCTGATGACCAATAGAAAACAGGAACTTCCGAACTGCTTTTTATTTGCTGAATTACAAACTGCTCTGTTAATGCTCCTTTAAATTCTTTAAATATTTTGTTGGAATCTATTATTGTCTTAGAATCTAAATCTACCATTGCTGATAATAATCCAATATCAACAATGAATAATTTAAAAGCTGATAGGTCTTCATAAGATTTTAGAGGTAAATTTGGTTTTTTAATTCGGTGAACTTTAAAAATCTGTCCACAATCGTTTAGCCATGTAATAGCTGTTTCGTAATCTTTCGCCCTTGCACCTTTTTTAATTTGCCCATAAATAAACTTCCTATTTTCCTTAGCTAATTGAGAAGGGACTGTATTCCATAACATCCTGATTTTTGATATTATTTCAGTTGGAGCATGCTTTGAATAGTCTTGTTCATAAGCAAAAAGAATATCTTTTTGGACTTTTCTTACATTTGAAAAATCATAAGTATTATTATAAGTTTTAACAACTTCGGGCATTCCTCCTACATAATAATAATGCTTTAGCAATCTGATATATTTTGACTTATATACTTTCATCAAATCCCAATCTTTTGAAGAAAGAATATTTGCCAAAGCATCTTGAGAGTTTGCATAAAGAAATTCAATAAATGATAATGGGTATAAATTCATAAAATTTACTTTACCAACAGGAAAGGAAATATTATTATTTAAGCTTAAACCAAGTAGAGAACCTGCAGCAATAATATGGTACTGAGGAGCATCTTCACAAAAATATTTCAAAGAGGTAATTGCCTCAGGTATCGCTTGAATTTCATCAAAAACTATCAACGAATCTTTTTCATTAATTTCTTTTGCGATTTCTGCTTGTAAAGCAATTAAAATTTTATCAACTTCAAAACCTGATTCAAAAATAGCTCGCAAGTGTTTACTTTTTTCAAAATTAAAATAATATAAATTTTCATATTTTGTTGCCCCAAACTCTTTTATCAACCAAGTTTTTCCAACTTGACGTGCTCCTTTGATAATAAGGGGTTTACGATTAGAAGAGTTTTTCCAATCACATAAATCTTTCATTTTATCTCTATACATAAAAATATATTTTGATGCAAATATACATTTTCTCGTACGTCTTTTTGTGCTAATTTACATTTTTTCGTACGTCTTTTTGTACTTATTCACATTTATTCGCACGACTTTTTGTATTTTTTACTAAATAGTGTTTTTTCTTTCAGTAGAAACATTTATAGAAATCTGTCTATTACACATTTATATCAACCATATTATATTATTTTTGTTACTCTTGAATTTAAAGTTTCTGATTGGTATAGTGGCAAAAGCTTATAAACAACTTCTTTTTTTAAAGGATTCAAATTATCGAAATAATATTCTTTTTCGAGATAGAGCAAATCTAAAAACGCTCTTTCAGCAGAAGCAATATTAACATGATTATTTTGCCTGAGAATTCCCATTGTATTTACAAGAACATTGTTTTTAATTTTACGAAAAACATATAAGCGATTTTGAACATTTATATTTCTACTTAAATAACTAACAATAGTAATTCGCGAATCATACTGAAAAATTACGCCTGCCTTTTGCAACACATATTCCAGCGAGATATATGAAGGTGTGAAAATTGAACATGCCAATTCTTCTTGTTCATAATTGGGTTTGGTATAAATGCCTTTACGTGGATTTTGTAATTTATCAGTTCGTACAGCATAATTCAATTTTTTATTAAGAGAATTAAAGTTAGATTCGTCAACAAGCAAGGCAATATCATTTAGACGAAACACTGTTCTACTATCATTAAATATCGATAGTATAATATTATCTTTTGCTTTTCGTGAACTGTACATCCTAATAATTCGTATGTTTAGTTTACAAATGTATGGAATATAAAAATACTATTCAAATATTTTTTGCGTTTAAAAATAATATTATAAAATTTTTAAATTAGTTTGACTTTTATAAAAGATAGGTCAATACCTTTGCAGTCTGATATGAGAAAAAAAATATTTATATTATTAATTTTAGGATTTACTGTGTTTGCACAAAGTTTCGCACAGCTTGGCGGTCGTTATGTATATGATTTCCTTGAGCTTTCATACTCTTCAAGGTCTTCTGCCTTAGGTGGCAGGATGATTCCTGTAATGGACAAAGACCTTACATTAGCCATAAGAAATCCTTCACTTTTGAATCCTGAAATGCACAATCGTTTTAACTTCAGTTTTTCTGATTATCTAACGGATGTAGCTTATGGAAATGTAGCTTATGCTAGAAAATTCAAAAATGATTTTTGTGCAATGGCAAGTATTGAGTATATAAATTACGGTGAGTTTATTAAAGCAGATGAATTTGGAAATAAATTAGGAACATTCTCTGCAGGTGAGTATGCTTTTCATCTTTCCGCATCAAAAAAAGTTATGGATAAACTATTTATTGGTGCAGGATTAAAAGCAATTTATTCAACTTTTGAAACATATCATTCATCTGGCTTAGCAACAGATTATGCCATTTCCTACTATGATGAGGAAAAAATAATGACAGCTTCTTTATTGGTAAGTAATTTGGGCTTTCAATTCAAGCCTTACACAGCAGGCAATCAGGAGCCTTTACCTTTAAATGTTCAACTTGGATTTTCGAAAAAGCTTGCACACATGCCTTTAAGATTTATTATTGTAGCCCATCATCTCAATATTCCTGATTTTACATACATTGATCCTAATAATAACAACAATAATACTTTTGATAATTATAACAATCAAGATAATATTGAAACACCTTTATCGGAAAAGATATTCAGGCACTTTAATTTTGGTGGGGAGTTTGTTCTTTCCGAAAATTTTCATCTTCGTTTTGGCTATAATCACCAAAAAAGGAAAGAATTACAAATACAAGGAAGACCGGGAATGGTTGGGTATTCCTTTGGTTTTGGATTGAGGATAAGTAAATTTTATTTGAGCTACGCAAATGTGATTCATCATGTTGCAGGAACAACAAATCATTTTTCATTAACGATAAATCCTTCTGATTTTCCTGTATTTTGACCCCGACCCTAAAGGGTGAAACAGAAAAAGATATAAGTATTTTTAAAATCTTTTGATAATCCTAAACCAAAAGGGAACAAAAGATTTTAAAAATAC
>JAYEOP010000112.1:0-7104 GCA_034723125.1 Bacteroidota bacterium
CAGTTTACGAGAATTAATGTTAGAACTCAATAAAATAAAAAGAACTCAAATCAATAAAAAAAATATAATATTTTCAGAACTCACAAAAAAACAAAATAAAATTATTGAAGCTTTTGAGATTGACTGGAATAAAAAACATAGTTATTAACTTGTTATCCAATTTAGGCTAAATCCTCCTTCGCTAAAGCTACGGAGGAGAATCTAAACAATTCTTTTTCAAAATTCCTTTCATGCAAAAACACCATCACCATCGCCATCCTGAAGA
Source organism: Bacteroidota bacterium (assembly GCA_034723125.1). Classification (NCBI taxonomy): domain Bacteria; kingdom Pseudomonadati; phylum Bacteroidota; species Bacteroidota bacterium. The sequence continues at coordinate 266 of JAYEOP010000112.1, forward strand.
TTGTAGTTCTCAGCTTTGCAATGTTCTAACTCATTTGAAATAGCAAAATCTTTTGTTAATTTTTTTACAAAAATGAATCTGCTTTTATTTTTAAAAAACTTTTTTGACAAGACAGGATTAAAGGTAGTTATGCTCTTTATTTTCTTTTGTAATGCAATCTTTGTAATAAAATTCTGAATCAATTCAGCATTTTCTTTTTCAAAGTAACAGTAGGGTATTATTAAATTTCCGTTATACGATTTTAGCATCAAAAAAGCAATAAGTTTATCGTTTTTGTCGTACAATTTATAAAGTAGATATTCGAAATTATTAGAGAATGAGGAGAAAAAATATTTCTCTTTTTCCTTGTTTTTGTCTTTGTCCTCAGGCAATATCCATTTATTTTTAATAATCCAATTGAGTTCTTTTTTTTCTCTTTTAATCAATTCACTTTTATTATTCTTTTTTATAAAATTATTTGCTTCCTCATCAACAAATTCAATTTTTTGGAAATTAAAATTATATTTTTTGATTTTTTGTTTGACAAAAATACGCTTGGGAGCTGTTACTAAATTAAAGTTAAAATCCAATATTTTTAAAACAAATTTGATTTTACTAAAAAATATCTTCTTTTGAGGAAGAATATTTTGAAAATCAAAACGAAGAAATGCCCTTGTTCCTATTATGGAATTTGAGAAATAGAATAGAGAAGTTTTTTTTAAAATATTTAAAGTGTGAGGACTAAGGTCGGTAAGCAAGATGTTTTTTTTGCTACTCTCCATTGCTTTATAAAACAGTGGCATAGCAATTTGCTTTCCCTTTTCTTGATCTACCCACCAACAAGAATTCCAAAATATTTTTTGTTTTTTATTAGTACGAATTGTATCAGGTAAAAGTCCGATATATCCAACAAGTATTTCATTTTTATATGCAACAATTAAAGCTGTATCATTTTTATCGGCAGAAGGATTTAGTGATTGAGAAATAGCACGATGAGAACTTATAGGAATGATGTTGTTATTTAAAAAATCACCTGAATTTACGAAGGCTTGTAATTCACCAACTTTTATTTCCCTAAAGTTCATAAAAATCAATTTAATTTTTCAAAAATGTTATCACAAATTTCACCTACTGAATTGAGTTCAAGCATATCATCAAATTCAAACTGAATATTAAAACTCTTTTCAATAGTATTAAATAGCACAACATGATTTAAAGAATCCCATTTGTCAACATCAGAAGCGGTAGTTTTTTCTGTGAGTTCGAGTTTGCTGTCTTTAAAAACTGTTGCAAATATTTCTTTAAGCTTTATAAAAATATCAGTTTTATTCATCTCTTATGGTTAATGTTAAATTCCTTTTAAATTTCATCTTTTTCAGGATTCCAATAAATATCAAAGTTACAATATTCTTTAAATCCTATTTTCTTATACATTTCAAAAGCATCTTTTGTTGCTTGAAGCACAGCTATTCTATGCCCTGAATTTTTTGCATCAACTAAGGCAATTTTAGTTATTTCTCTTCCAAATCCTTTGTTTCTGTATTCTGGCAAGCTTGCAATCATGTAAAGTCCTGCCGACTTATTGTTTGAAAACATTAAGGAAGTTGCCACGGCAACAGAATTGTGGTATCCAATGTACAACACAACTTTTTGAGAATTGAAAATCTTGATGAAAATTTCCTCCTCTGACGACCTTTTATAAAAAAAAGAAAGGTCAATTACCTTAAACCATTCCTTTAATTGCTCCTTTGTTTTTACTTGAGTAACTTTCAACTTGGGTTTATCAAAACTATTCTTTGACAAATCAATTGCCATACCGGGCCAGGTCATAACTTTTAAAAAGTTAGCATCACTAAGAAGGTGCTGAAATTTCAAATTGTTGTGTGTGTTTTTTGTTATCCAAAAAGACGGTATTTCTTTATTTTTTTTGTCTGCAACTTCCTTAATTATTTTCTCTATTTTATTCGGATTTTCATCAAAAATAAAATTTGGCCAAGGAATAGAGTTAACCCATTTATAATCATCTCCATGAAAAAAGTTCAGAGAAGCCTCGCTGGCAACTAACTTGTAAAAAGCAAAAAGGTTGTTTTGTATTTCTTTCTCAACATTCATATCAACAAGAAATTTCGTTTTTTAAAATTTTATTGAGAAGATATTTTCTGTTAATTTTGTCATAGTTGTTTAAAGGAAATTTGTCTAAAACAATAATTCCCTTTGGTAGCATATAGTTTGGAAGTTTCTTTTTTAGGTATGAGTTTAAATCCTCTTTTGTTTTGTTGTTTTTTTCAACAAAAAGACATATTTCAAAAATACCGGGAATAATTTCATAAGTAATTGCTGCAACATTCATTATTCCCGTAAATCTACGAGCATACTTTTCTATTTCCGTAAGTTCAACTTTATGCCCTTGTATTTTTACCTGAAAATCTTTACGCCCACAAGAATAAAACATTCCTTTTTTATCAATAAAAGACATATCTCCTGTACGATAAAATCTTAATTCATTGCCATTAATTATTTTTGTAAAAAATACTTTTTTATTTAATTCGGGATTTTTCCAATATCCATTCATTACATTTTTTCCCGAAAAACAAAGTTCTCCAATTTCTCCTTGAGTAACTTCTTTTAAATTTTCATCAACAACAATCGCTATGTTACTACTCCACGGATATCCAAAAGCAAGAACATCATTATAGGTTTTGTTTTTATTGAAATCATTGTTCAACTCATAACCCATACAAAACATTGTTGTTTCGCAAGGTCCTGAAGCATTAATTATCTGTGCATTGGGTATGCATTCCGCCCATTTTTTAGCAAGCTGAATATTAAAAGCTTCTCCTCCATGAATTGAATAGCGAACATCTTCAAGAGAAATGTTTTTGAAATAAGGACTTAAAAATGAAAGAGTTGAAGGAACCATAACAGCAATGCTGACTTTGTATTTATTCATCACCTTGTAAGCTTCAAGGTATTTTATCCCTGAAAGTGGAACGGTGTAAACACAAGCTCCAACAGACAAAGCTGGCAAATATGAAAACATAGAAAGGTCGAATGTAAAATCAAACATTTGCAAAAATCTGTCTTCTGAACTTATTTTGTAACCGAGTGAAAAGAATGCATCAAGAGTGGCGGTTATATTTTCAAATGTTAGAGGAACTCCCTTAGGAACACCTGTACTTCCGGAAGTAAATAAAATACAAGCAACGTTTTCTTTTTTGTAATTATCTAATGAAAGGTCTATTGCTTTATCAGGTAGATTATTTGTTGAAATAAAATTTTTATCGAAAATATATGCAGGTTTTTCTTTAGAACTTAAAATCGTTTTAACTCCTGCATGCTTGCAAATTTCTGTATTTCTGTCATCAGGGTTTTCAGGATTTAAAGGCACAAAACCGTAGCCTGAAAACATTGTGGCAAAAATTGATGCGTATGTTTGAATATCGTTGTAGGTAACAATTCCAATCATTTCCTCCGTTTGCAAACAACTGTTTTCTATTTCAAATCGAATATTGGAAAGCAGGCTGGCAAAATTGGAATAGGTAGTAAAAACATCATTAATGCAAAAAGCATCTTTGTCAGGATTAGCAAGAATAATATTTTTGATTTTTTGTAGCATCTACTTTCTAATAATTTTGTTTTTACCTAATGGAGCTTTTAATAAATAATACAAATATTCTGTGTTTATAATTGTCTTTGCTTTATTGTTAGAAGTATCCATTGCAATTCTCTGCAAATTTAATGGAATAGAATCATTTTTTAATCCTGCACAACCAAAAGTAATATCTGCAATGGGATTTTTTTTGTCATAAACAGTTGTAAAAAACTCTTTTGAAACCAAATGATCTGTAAAAGGAAATGAGAATACAGGATTTTTTATTTTATGATTTCTCCTTAAATATTTAAGACTTTCTTCAATTTGAGAAACTTGCTTCTCAATAGGGATTTGATGAAACAAAGGATGATCACAGCTATGTGAACCAATAGAAAATCCATCATCAATTAGAGAATTAATTTGCTCGCTTGATAAATAGGGCTTTTCTGTTTTTAAGTAATTGTCAAAATTAATATTTAAAACAATTGCAATTTTATCAAGAATTGTTTTACTTTGATAATCAACTGTAAGTAACGTTTTTATTAAACTATCGGTTGAATATTTTACTATTGAGAGAAGCTTGGAAATTTCTTTTAAAACTGTATCGGAATAATTATTTTTATTAAGAGAATCAATAAAAATGCTGACTTTAAAACGATAAAATAAATTTTTGTTATCGACAAAATCAGTGTTTACAAAAAAGGTAGCAGGAATTCCTTTTTCTAACAAAATGGGAGCGATAACCTTATAGCATTCGCTTAGTCCGTCATCAAAAGAAAGAAAAAAACTCTTTTTTTGAAATGGCATTTTGTTTTTTGCAGAGTCAATAAGTTCATTAATATTTACTGCATTAAAGTTTTTTAAAAAGAAATCCAAATCGGATTTAAATTCTTTAATTCCTCTTATTTTAAAAAGTACAGGATTAAAATGTGCTTTTTTTTCATTTGTAATTGCGTGGTAAGCAGGCATTACAATTTTTTGTCCCGAAAAAGATGATAAAAATGCGGTTGGCAAAAAAGCTGAGAAACTATTTAGAGTATTGATAAGTTGCTTTTTCAAAACAAAATTTTAAACTTCAGAAGTAAATTGTTCAAGAAAACGAACATCGTTTTCGTAAAGAGTTCTTATGTCCTCAATTCCAAATTTTAACATTGCCATTCTCTCTATTCCCATTCCGAATGCAAAGCCTGTATATTTTGAACTGTCAATTTTACAATTTTCAAGAACATTGGGGTCAACCATTCCACAGCCGAGAATTTCCATCCATTTTTGGGAATTTATCGGACGAATATCCATTTCTGCCGATGGTTCAGTAAAAGGAAAATATGATGGGCGGAAGCGAACTTCATAATCATCTCCAAAGAATTGTTTTACGTAATAAAAAAGTGTTTGCTTAAGGTCGGCAAAAGAAACACCTTTGTCAACATAAAGCCCTTCAACCTGATGGAATTGAACATGTGATTTGTATGAAATAGTTTCGTTTCTGTAAACCCTACCAATTGAAATTGTTCTAATTGGCAAAGCCTTAGATTCCATTTCCTGAATTTGTATTGAAGATGTATGCGTACGTAGTAATACATCAGGATTCTGTCGGATAAAAAATGTATCCTGCATATCCTTTGCAGGATGATCTGCCGGAAAATTGAGAGCTGTAAAATTATGCCAGTCATCCACTATTTCTGGACCTTCTGACACAGTAAAGCCAATTCGTGCAAAATGTTCAATTATAATATTTTTTACAATAGAAATAGGATGACGTGAACCTACATTTTCTTGCGGAGACTCTAAACTAAGGTCAAGCTTTGCATATTTCTCATACTCTTCCTTTTCTTTAAAGCCATCTTTTAAAGCTTCAATTACAGAGTTTACTTTTTGTTTAAAGATATTTAAACTTTTTCCGTAAATCTTTTTTTCATCCGGAGGTAGCTTTTTGAAATCGATAAAAAGTTGTTGTAGCAAGCCTTTACGCCCAAGATATTTTATTCGTAATTCTTCAACTTCCTCAATTGTAGTTGCTTTTAATGTTTCAACATCTTTAGTTAATTCCTTAATCCTGTTTTCCATAAATTTAATTATTAATATTTTGACATTAAATAAATTTTTTATATATTTGCAAACATTTTTTTCTGCCGAATATGATAAAATTAACGAATAAATCCAACAAATCACTCACAAACATGCTTTTATTTGGTCAAATTTTTGCTTGATAACATTCGGCAAAATTCTATAATTTTTTGGGAATAGCAATATAATTATCAAAAATATGAGACAACTTAAAATTAGTAAACAATTTACAAATCGTGAGAACAAATCCTTAGACAAATATCTCAATGAAATATCCAAAGTTGAGATGATAACTCCCGGTGAAGAAGTTGAATTAGCTATAAAAATCAAGAAAGGCGACCAAATAGCACTTGAAAAGCTTGTTAATGCTAACTTAAGATTTGTTGTCTCTGTTGCAAAACAATATCAAAATCAAGGACTTACTCTTGGTGATTTGATTAACGAAGGAAATATGGGCTTAATAAAAGCTGCTAAAAGATTTGATGAAACAAGGGGCTTTAAGTTTATTTCTTATGCTGTTTGGTGGATTCGTCAGTCAATTTTACAAGCTTTAGCAGACCAATCCCGTTTGGTAAGATTACCATTAAACAAAGTAGGGTCATTAAGCAAAATATCTCATGCATCAATAAGGCTTGAGCAACAATATGAAAGAAAAGCTGCTGATTTTGAAATTGCTGAAGTATTAGAAATTTCAGCAACTGAAGTAGCCTCTACTTTATCATCATCAAGCAAGCATTTATCTATTGACGCTCCGATAAAAGAAGAAGAGGATGCAAGCTTACTCACTATTTTACCTAACGACCAAGAACCTGATCCAGATAAAGGTTTAATACATGAATCTCTTCAAAAAGAAATTTCAAGAGTTGTTACAATTTTGTCTCAAAAAGAAAGAGATATTGTAAATCTATTTTTTGGTCTTGAAGGCAACAATCCTCATTCTTATGAAGACATTAGTGACAAAATAGACCTGACAAGAGAAAGAGTAAGGCAGATTAAAGAAAAAGCACTAAGAAAACTTAGAAAATCAACAAAAAGCACAATCCTTAAAGCTTACCTTGGGTAAGTAGTGTCTCTTAGAAAACTCTACAAAATTAAAAATGTTTCTTTTTGCGATATTTTTAAGGTAAAACTCAAAATATTACTTTGGTACTAAAAATCAGCCATACGAAGCGAAGTCCGTAGGATTAATTTTTAGTTTTTAACT
>JAYEOP010000112.1:7204-9241 GCA_034723125.1 Bacteroidota bacterium
GTTTTTAACTCATAAGTACTTTAGGCACTTTAAGTACTCTAAGTACTTCTTTAATGATTTACCCTCTCCACGCTTCTGTTTCCATTCGCATAAATGTAGCCTTTTCTTCCTCTGTCATTACTACTATTTCATGTTCTAACTCATAACCAGAGGCTCTAAGTGGCATTGCAATAGAATTAATTAAAGCATCAGCAATCGGTATATTTGGAAAAGGAAAAACAAAAATTAGTTTTACAATATTATCTTTTACTTCAATATTTTTTATCATTCCTAAATCAACTAAGGAATAATCAATTGCAGGATGTTTTACATTTGATATTATTTCTAATACTTCTTCTTTTGTTTTCATATTTTTTTATTTTTTCATTTCGGTTAAATTAAGGTGTAAAGTTACAATTCTTTTGAATTAAAACTTTTTTAGCTCATCCTTTTTATAAGCATCAAAAGCTTCTTTTACCGTCATGTTGCCTGCTCCGATAAAGATTTTCATTCCTATACTTTCAAGTACTGTTGAAGCATTTCCACCAGGTCCGTTTCCGGTAATTAACACATCTGGTTTGAGTTTAAACAAGTTTTGGGCTGTTTTTGGTCCTGCACCATGTGCTTCACCTTCTATTTCCCTGTTGTCAAAATCTTTAAATTCATCCTTTTCTTCATCATAAATTAAAATAAATTCTGTTCTTCCAAATCGAGGGTCCATCTTTGAATCCCATTTTGTTCCTTTGGATGTAAATGCAATTTTCATAATTTTTTCTATTTTGTTTAAGGGGACTTCTAATAATTACTTTCTTTCAAGAAACGAAGATAATGAATTATATGCGAGCCACAAATATTTTTTAATAGCCATAGCTATTGGAAAATATTTTGGCGAAGTCAGATTGTTTATTATCTTCGTTCCCAAAGGGCTGTCATTCCGAAATTTCGGAATTATATACTTCTTCATATTTTCTTGCATTATCCCGATAGTGCTACAAAAATCTGAATCGTCTATAAAAAATCCTGACAATCTTGATGCGAAGTAATTATTAGAAGTCCCCTTGATAAATTAATTTGTCTTTTTTGTTTGATAAAATACTCCTCGTTCCTGTCTTATCATTTCAATTTTCTTTTCTGCATCCAAAACATCAAGGTATTTGTTTAGCTCGTTTCTATGCATTCCCAAAATCTCAGTAAGGTCATCAAGGGTACAAGGTCTTCTAAAAATTGTTTCTAAAATAGCCGATTCAGTATCAGAACGATATGATTTAATATCTTTTCTTTCAGGAGCAGAAGCAATGATTTCAACATTATCTAAATTCCAAAAGTTTGCAATTTCTTGCAATTCTTGTCTGCTTATTGTCCTTAAACTGTCAATTACTCCGGGTCTGTCAAGAGAATTTAATTGAATGCTTTCAGGCTTGATTTTTAAAAAGGCTTCTTTAAGTAATTTTAAATTTTCTTTATCATCATTATAATCAGGAATTATAAGAACTTCTAGCCATATTTTTCCATTGTATTCCTTTCTAAATTCTACTAAACCCTTAATATATTCAGTTAAATCTAATGAATGAAATGGTCTGTTAATTTTAAGATATGCCTTTTTTGATGCTGCATCTAAAGATGGAAGTACGACATCGGTTTTTAAAATCTCTGCTCTAACTTTTTTGTCATTAAGTAAAGTGCCATTTGTTAGTAAAGCAAGCGAAATTTTAGGATAATTTTGTTTGATAAATTCAACAATATCTCCAATTCGTGAATTAAGAGTAGGCTCACCCGAACCCGAAAAAGTAATGTAATCGGGTGCAGGATTGTTGTTCATGAAATGTTCCAGCTCCTCAATTACCTTTTTGTAAGGAACATATTCCTTCCTTTCAGTTGTTAAATCTGTAGTTTTTCCACATTCGCAATAAACACAATTTAGAGTGCACACCTTATGTGGAACAAGGTCAATACCGAGCGACATTCCCAGTCGTCTTGATGGTACAGGTCCGAATAAATATTTGTACATAATTCTTTTTTAGTTTTTAATTTTTAGTTCTCAGTCCACAGTCTTCAGTC
>JAYEOP010000112.1:9341-16972 GCA_034723125.1 Bacteroidota bacterium
TGCAAGTTTATACATATTGTTTTTTACCCAGCCTGTTTTTTTTACATCTCTCAAATCAAATTCAGGAATAAAGGGTTTAATGTCTAAAAGATAAGTCCCATCAATAATGTCAACATCTTTAATTTGCAACTTATTGCCTAAAATATCAATAAGACGTACAGTAGAAATTCCTATTGGATTTGGCCTGCTTGGTGCACGTGTTGAAAAAACGCCATGTGTTTGATTGTCCATAAATGGTTTTACTAATAATCCTGTTTTCGCTGTTAAATGAAAATGGTATAACAATATGATATGTGAATATTCTTCCAAATCAGTTAATCCTTCAATATATTCTTCAAATATTTCTATTTCTCCTGCTGTATCTTTAGCAACAGAAGCTTGTATTGGTGTTCCTTTGGCTTCTGTAAAAGCTGTATGGATAATTCCTATCGGTTTATAAATTATTTCATTATTAATTTTCATAAAACTGTGATTTTTTAAGAATTAATTCCTTTCAAAATTATATCATTTTCTTTAACCTTTAAGTCATTTGCAATTACATGGCATTTTGCTTTTAAAAGAAAAAACACAGAACGATTAACATTTGAAAGCCCTTCATAATTTCCTTGCCCTTTACTAATAACCATATCGGCAGAATTAAATATTTTCATAAATTCATCGCTACATAATTCGGGAATAACTGCCGGAGCTGAACTTCCTGATGAAATAATTTCTGCAACTTCATCAATTCCCGAGTCAACAGCATCTTGATAAACCACATCATTAATTACAGGAATATCACGTACAGCATAGATTATATCTCTATTTAATTCTTCAATTAATAATTTGTCAAAAACTGATTCTCCTGCATTGTCTCCAATGTAAAGTATGTTATTAGCTTTTTCGAGATGTTTTACAAATTCATTGAAATGAAAAATACCAAATTCTTGTTGCAAAACTTTTTTAATATCTTCTTCAATATTAAAATCTTTACCAACGCCAAAATCTATTACATTTCCTGCGATAGCAATACGAATTGCTGTTAAAAGTCTGTTGTCTGATTTTTTTATAATTTCTTTTAATTCGGGATATAAAAACAAAGCTTCCTTAATATTTTCCTCTTTTACTTTTTTGTAAGGGTCAACAACTCCTGTTATTTCTCTTACTTTTTTATAAATGAGATCCCCAGTTTGAGGAGGTGTGTTTCCAAGAGGAATATCCTTTATCATTTCTCCAACACTATCAAGTAATTCTTTTATTTTCTCCTCATCATTTGTTGCCATTCTTCCGGCACGTAAAGCCTGACTCATCATGCAAGGAATACAATCTAAAAATGTTTTCATCTTTTATTTTTTATTTAAAATACCTTTATTCCCAAATTTCAAAAATTTTCTTGTTCCTTCATTCTCTCGTATAAGTTTTAGCACCCTATCATCAGATTTTTCAAAAGTAGAACCAAAAATCATTTCAATGTTTTTGTATTCCAATAATTCAGGAGTCATAATTGAAGAAGGACCTATCATAAAAATATCACATTTGTCTTTTGTCGCATTTATTGAGTCCAAAAAAGAATTATTAAAAATAGATGTTGAAGTTAAAATTACTGCATCTGCTTCTTTCAAAAGTTTTTTCTGTTCCGAAATAGGAATCAAATTTTTATCTTCTTTCTGAAAATCAAAAATATTTATTGGAATTTTTAATTCATTAAATTTCTCAGCAATAGGTTCAATAAAACCGAGCATCACAATTTGATTATATTTTTTAAAATTAATAACTTGAAAAATATCAACATCACTTTTTGAATTAAACGAATAATTTAGCAAAGCATTGAAATATGCATTAATAACAATTCTATGGGAGAATTTTTTTAAATCCTGACTTAAATAATCATCTTTCTTAGCAGAAATTTTATGACCCAAATTTGCACAAACGCCTATATTTCCGTTTTTTAAAAGCACAGCCGTATATTTTAATCCGCTACTGATACTTTCAATTTTATCTATTTCGAATTTATATTTTAAGATTAGTAATTCTAAAGGTTCCATCGTTATTTCATAAATTTCTTTCCATCATTAAAAACTTTGGTTTTTTTCAAATCAAATTTGTGTCAACAGTGTTGTTACTTTTTCATTTTCCTGATAAGTTTCATAAAATAAATTTTATCGAAAATATTTTTCTATTCTATCAAAGGCTTTATTAATCATTTCTTCGGGAACACAAAATGAAAGTCTAATATGTCCTTCGCCTGTTGGTCCAAATGCAATTCCCGGTGTTGTAGAAACTTGAACTTTCTCTAATAAATCTTTGCTAAAAGCAAATGAATCTTTTCCATTTTCTGTAAGTATTTTTGGAAACATCAAATACGAACCATCAGGTTTAACATATTGAAAAATGTTGTTTAAATTATCTAATCGTTCACACATCAGATTTCTTGCTTTCAAATAATGTTGTCCGAATTCTTTAATACAATCCTGACTTCCTTTTAATGCGGCTATTGCGGCATATTGTGAAGCTACAGGAGCACAAATAGCAAATGGAATATGAGCTTTTTTAATCTGAGCAAGAATTTCTTCATCAGCATGTAAATATCCTATACGCCAACCTGTCATTGCATAAGTTTTTGTAAAAGTATAATTGGTAATTACATTCTTTTTTAACTCAGGTATAGAAGCAATGCTAAAATGTTTTTTATCATCAAAAACAAAATATTCATAAGCTTCGTCAGTAATAATTGTAAGATTATTTTCAATCGCTATTTTTGCTAATTTACGCAAATCTTTTTCAGAAAAAACTGTTCCTGTGGGATTGCTGGGGCTACAATACATTATTGCTTTTGTTTTGGGAGTAATAGCTTTTTCAATAGCTTCAATATCTAAAGCAAAATTATTTTCCTCAATTAACGGAACTAAAACAGGAGTGCCTGAAGCAAGCCTAACTTGTGTGATATGAGTTGAGTATGTTGGAGTAGGAAGAATTACTTCATCGCCCGGGTCAATAGTTGCCATAACAGAAGCCGCAAGCCCTTCGATTGCTCCTACGGTTACAATTATCTGATTTGTATTCGCATTAATATTATTATCCCGTTTAAGTTTTTTTACAATTTCTTCTCTTAATTCGGGCAGTCCTTCACTTTGAGAATATCCAGCGGTTAATCCATTGTTAATTGCTGAAATTACTGCATCATTAATATGTTTTGGGGTTCCTGTTGTAGGTTTTGCCCACGACAAAAATGCAACATCATCATATTGTTTTGACAATCTTGTCATTTCGTGAATTGCCGATTTTTTTAGTTGATTTACTCTGTTAGATATATTCATAATATTTTCTGTTTTGTTTCAATTGAAAGGAGTTTAAAAATGAAAGTTAAGAAATTTTGCTCCTACCAACTCCTATTTTTTTATTTCTTCTTTTTTGCTTTCACAACTACAAAACTACCTTCTCCATAGTTGGGTTTTACTTCCTGCACTTCATTTATTTCATTCAATTTTCCAAAAATTGTTTGATAAATATTTTCAATTTCAAAATTTGTTTTCTTTAAAATATCCAACAATTCTTTTGTACTGTAAAAAGTAGCTTCTTTGTAAAATAAACTTTCATTTTTGTGTTTCAAATAGGATTTACCTACAGTACTGTCTTCATCTACAAATCCAATAATTAACTCAGCATTATTTTTTAATACACGATTTACTTCTTCAAAAGATTTGTAAATATCATCAACAAAACAAATAGTAGTAACCATTAAAGCAAAGTCAACACTTGAATTTTGATAAGGTAAATTTTCGGCAACAGCATTAACTGCATTGATATTTCTTGTTTTAGCTTTTTCACGCATTGCCTTTGATGGTTCTATTCCGTCACTAATCCCAAGATGTTCTGCAAAAATTCCACTGCCTATTCCAATTTCAATTCCTTTTCCTTTGCTAGGTATTGCTTTTTTAATCGCATTTATTTCGGATTGAAAAACAAAGTGATTTTCGACAAACCATTTTTCATATTCTCCTATATTATCGTCAAAAGCTTTTGTTTTAGGCATTGTAGTTTTACTTTAACTGTTTCATCTTATTTCTTTGATTTCAAAAATATTACCATTTTTATCTTTGATAAAAATCAAATCAAAATTATCCCTTTCTATACGGATACATTCATATTTTTGAGCTTCTACTTTTTCAATTAGTTTCTCCCTGTCTTTTACAGAAATACAAATATGTGCAAATCCTTTTTCAACTTTTTGATTGCTTACAAAGATTTCAAAAGTTAATTCCTCTTTTCCCATCAAAAAAACAGCTGTATCTTCGTTAATATTGAATATCTTATGTGCTAATTCCTTTTTTAAAACAAAGCTCTTTAATTTCTTCATTTCAAGAATGTCAGCATAAAATTTTTCAACTTCATCAATATTTGATACTGAAAATGCTATGTGTTGAAGTTTCATTTTAAGAGTTTTTAAAATTTAAATGCTTTCTACTTTCCCCTTTGTCCCATTCATCCAAAATAATCATAAATTTTTCCTGAATTGTTTTTATGCTATCAGAAATATTCTTGTCATTCATTAAAATACAAACGAATTTTTTGTTTATTCTTTTGATATTAGGTCCGTATATTTTGGAAACAACGACCTTAACACTATCATCCTTAAGCATTGTTACAACTCCTTTAGCTTTCTTTGGGTCTGCATGAATTTCCTCTTCTTCAGTTGTATTGCTAATTTTTTTTATAAATTCAATTTTATTTGAAGAAATTTCATAAATATAGTAATAATCAGAATCACCAAAATGTCTGTCAATAAATCCTTTCCCATTATCAGACGCAAATGCTGTTCTCATAAATTGACTAATTTAATGTTTGTGGAATTTTATTAAAAATTTACTTTTGTATTTTTAATGGATCCCAAATAACTAGAATTAAAGCACCGTTTTCTGATTCAAAAGGACCATGCTCATCACCTGCTGAATAAATCTGATAAGATCCTTTTTTGAATTTTTTTCCATTACTCATATATTCTCCTTCAAGAACAAGGTGTTGTTCAGTAGCAAGATGAGAATGAGGTGCTCTGTAAAAACCTTTTGGCAATTTTAATAAAATTGTATTTGCACCATTTTCATCCCTTAATACTTTTCTTTGTGTTCCTTGAAAATAATCATCAGCATTTTCCCAATTCAAATCTTCAAACAAATTCATAGATTTTTTCATAATAATTCTCCTTTTATTTTATTCCAACTTTTAGTTAAAATTTTTGTTAAATCACCTTTATCATACTCCACAATGGTTTGTCCAATAGTCATTGCCTTTGTAAAATTTTCATCATAAGGCAAATTTGAAATATGAACAATGCCTTCCTCGTTAAGAAATTCTTTTATTTCTTTTACAAATTTAGGATTAATATCTGATTTATTAATAATACAACCTGCTTTTATTTGGAATTTTTTTACAATTTGATAAACTCTTTTCAAATCATGCAATCCTGAAACCGAGGGTTCGGTTACCAACAAAACAAAGTTAGCTCCTGTAATTGAAGAAACTACAGGGCAACCAATGCCCGGTGAACCGTCAATCAAAACAAAATCTTTATTGTTATTTTTTGCAATTTTTTTTGCTTCATCTTTTACTTTAGCAACCAACTTCCCTGAATTGTCTGCACCTATGCTAAGTTTTGCATGAAGCATTTTACTTCCAACTCTTGTTGTTGAAACATATTGTTCTCCTACAATTTGCAATTCATTAGTTATCGCATCCACTGGACAAATACGGGCACAATAACCACATCCTTCACAACTTAAAGGATCAACTATGTACTCTCCATTTATAACAGGAATAGCATCAAAACGGCATACGTTTGCACAATCTCCACAGTTAGTACATTTATCCTGATCAATTTTTGCTATTTCACCACTATAAAAATCTTCTGATTCTTTAAAATCAGGTTTCATCAAAAGATGCATATCGGCAGCATCAACATCACAATCTGCAACAACTATATCTTTTCCACTCAAATATGCAAAAGAAGCTGTAATGGATGTTTTTCCTGTTCCTCCCTTTCCTGAAATTACAACTATCTCTTTCATCTTTTACCTCCTTCTATCATCTTCAAAATGTAATCTTTAATTGCTTTTAATTGTAGTTTTACTTCAGGCACCTTTTCGTAAATTAGTTCTCCATGAGAATATAATTCTGCTATTTTTCTGCTGTTAGGAATTTTTGCAATAATAGGAATTTTTTCTTTTTCGCAATAATCCAAAACATCATCATTACCAATACCAAAGCGGTTTACAACAACAGCAAATTCTTTTTTTAATGCTTTCATTGTTTCAATTGCAAGTTTCAGGTCGTGAAATCCGAAAGGGGTTGGCTCTGTTACAAGAATTACAAAATCGGCATCTTTAGTGGCTTCAATAACAGGACAAGATGTTCCCGGAGGTGAATCGTATAATTTAATTGTATCATCGGAAAAATGTTCATCGGTATATTTCTGAGTTTGAGCTATCAGAGGTACAGCTTGCTCTTCGCCAATATCAAGTTTGCTTTCAATAAAAGAAAGCTTATTGTATTCAAAATGTTTTAGCTCGCCTATTTTTTTAGGAACCATTGGTAGTGCCGCTTCGGGACACAACTCTGAGCATGCATAACAACTGTGGCATAATGGAGGAAATACAATAATTTTCGGATCAATTTGAACAATTGCATTGTAATTACAAACATCCTGACAAATACCACAAAGTGTACATTTATCCTCTATCCATTCAGGAATCATTTTATATTTATCTTCCTTATGAATTAATTTACCTTTAATAAACAGCCCTGAATTTGGTTCTTCTACATCAAGGTCATTCAAAACTACCTTTTCTGTTTCCGACAAATAGGCTGCAAGGTTGGTCGATAAGGTAGTTTTACCTGTTCCTCCTTTTCCGCTTGCTATTGCTATTTTCATCTTTTTACATTTTTGTTAAAAATTATTTTCATTTGTCTAATTCCTTTTAATAATGAATACTGAACAAGGAATTTTGAATAATGAAGTTTTAACTATCTGAAATAATACCTGATATTTATTTTTTTTATTTCAGTATTCGTTATTCCTTGTTCTTTATTCGATATTATTTCAAATTTCATTAAATAATCATGCTCCTGCCTAGGCGTATAGGGTGTTTCATGTGTTTGAAATTTTATTAATTAGGTTATAAATAACCTTAAAAACTGTTGGTTTCAAAATTAATGATCACAAAGATTATCACCTTCTTTAAGTTGGTTTTGTAAATATTGCTCAACTAATATTTTTGGATTTTCGGAATTAATTCCCATTATAACCTCAATATTATTTTGAGAAAAAAGGTCCTGGGCTTTTATTCCCATTCCACCGGAAATAATTGCACTTACTCCTTTTTCCGCTAAAAATCTAGGATAAGAACCTGGCTCATGCACAGGAGGTGTATGAAATTCAATATTGTAAATTCTTTGACCTTCGGTTTCAATAACCGCAAATTTTTCACAACGCCCGAAATGAGCACATAATTTTTCGTCAATTGTTGGTACGGCAAATAATTTTTTCATTCAATTTTTATTTATTAAGTAATTCTTCTCTTATCATTGTTTTACCGCATTCAGGACATTTTAATGTTGTACATTTTACACCTTGTTCGTGTGAAATTTTTGTTCCGCAT
>JAYEOP010000113.1:0-10829 GCA_034723125.1 Bacteroidota bacterium
AAAGAAATAACTATTAATAGCAATATTGAAGTACTTGATTATAACTTAATATCAATGAACGGAAAAAGACTTAAAGCCCAAATTAACAAAATAAATACTCACAAATACTCAATTAATCAAAACCTACCAACCGGAGTATATATCATTCAGTTCTTTAGTGAAAATAAAATTTTAACAGAAAAAATATTTATTCATTAAAGGAACGATTAAATATGGGATAATCCTGCATCCTGTTTCCTGTTTTCTGGACATCCTGATGGATTTAGACAAATGTCCATTTGTCTCTACGTTCTTACATTATGCACCTGCATCTTGTATCCTGCATCTTGCATCCTGCATCTTGCATCCTGCATCTTGCATCCTGCATCTTGCATCCTGCATCTTGCATCCTGCATCCTGCATCTTGCATCCTGCATCTTGCATTTAATTTAAAAAATCATCTTACTAATTCTCTTTTCTAAAAATTTACTGATATTTGCGGCAAAAAAATTTCAATGGTGAAATACAGAGAATACAAGAATTACGATCATTTGATAAACGAAAAAGAAGTAACTGAATTTTGGAACAATGAAAATATTTTTGAAAAAAGTATTAGTTCCAGAGAAGGTAATAAAGAATTTGTTTTTTATGAAGGACCTCCATCAGCTAACGGACTTCCTGGTATTCATCATGTTATTTCTAGAACAATAAAAGATATTTTTTGCAGATATAAAACCTTAAAAGGACATCAGGTAAAAAGAAAAGCAGGATGGGACACTCACGGGCTACCTGTTGAAATAAGTGTAGAAAAAAATCTCGGTATTACAAAAGAAGACATCGGCAAATCAATTTCTGTTGAAGATTATAATAATGCTTGTAGAAATGATGTTTTAAAATACAAAGAAGAATGGAATAAAATTACCCAAAGCATGGGCTATTGGCTTAATTTGGATGACGCTTACATCACTTTCAAAAACAAATATATTGAAACTGTTTGGTGGTTATTAAAAAAACTTTTTGATAAAGGATTGTTGTACAAAGGATACACAATTCAGCCCTACTCACCGGCAGCAGGAACAGGCTTAAGTACTCACGAAATTAATCAGCCAGGATGTTACAAAGATGTAAAAGATAATAGTGCAGTTTGCCAATTTAAAGTTATCAAAGACGAAAAATCACAGTTTTTATTTGACAAATCAGAAACTGATGTTCATATTCTTGCATGGACGACAACACCTTGGACATTACCTTCAAATACTGCTTTGGCAATTGGTAAAAAAATTGATTATGTTCTAATAAAATCATTTAACAGGTATTCAGGAAACCCAATAACTGTAGTTGTTGCCAAAGAACTTGCAGGAAAATATTTCTCTGAAGAAAACAAAGATATAAAATTTGAAGATTACAGAATAGGAGATAAAAAAATTCCATTTAAAGTTATTGATGAATTCAAAGGCAAAGAACTTATAGGAATTAATTTTGAACAATTACTTGATTTTGCACAACCAACAGATGGAAAAGCATTTGTTGTTGTTGCCGGTGATTTTGTAACAACAGAAGATGGAACAGGAATAGTTCATATTGCCCCAAGTTTTGGTGCTGATGATATGAAAGTTGCCAAAGAAAACGGACTCGGCTCTCTCACTATGGTCAACAAAAAAGGACAATTCATTGATGAAATGGGTGAATTTGCAGGCAAATATGTCAAAGCTGAATACGATAAAAATTTTGACCCTAAAAAAGATGAGAATGTTGATATTGAAATAATTGTAAAACTCAAAAAAGAAAATAAATTATTTAAATCCGAAAAATATCAACACTCTTACCCTCACTGCTGGCGTACCGACAAACCTATTCTTTACTATCCACTTGATTCATGGTTTGTAAAAACCACAGCATTCAAAGACAGATTAGTTGAGTTGAATAAAACAATAAATTGGAAGCCACAATCAACAGGAACAGGCAGATTCGAAAACTGGCTTGAGAATCTTGTTGATTGGAATCTTTCACGTTCAAGATTTTGGGGAACACCACTTCCTATCTGGGTTTCTGAAGATGGTAATGAAATAAAATGTATAGGCTCGGTAAAAGAACTAAAAACTGAAATTGAAAAATCAGTTGAAAAAGCTTTTATGAAAAATAATCCACTTGCTGATTTTGACCCTGCTGACATGAGTGAGAAAAATTATGAAATATTTGATTTACACCGCCCTTATGTTGATGACATTATCCTTGTTTCCGAAAGTGGAAAAAGGATGAAACGCGAACCCGACCTTATTGACGTGTGGTTCGATAGTGGAGCAATGCCTTATGCCCAATTTCATTATCCTTTTGAAAACAAAGAAGTGAAAAATTATTTTCCTGCCGATTTTATTTCCGAAGGTGTTGATCAAACACGAGGATGGTTTTTTACTCTTCATGCTATTGCTACAATGACTTTTGATTCAGTTGCTTACAAAGCATGTATTTCTCACGGACTTGTTTTAGACAGCAAAGGAAATAAAATGTCAAAACGCCTTGGTAATGCAGTTGACCCTTTTAATATAATTAATAAATACGGTGCAGATTCTACACGCTGGTACATGATAACAAATGCACAACCATGGGAAAATCTTAAATTTGATAAACAAGGTGTAAGTGATGTTAAAAGAAAGTTTTTCGGAACACTTTTCAACACATATTCTTTCTTTGCACTTTATGCAAATATTGATAATTTTTCTTACAAAGAAAAAGAAATACCTTTGGAGGAAAAACCGGAAATCGATAGGTGGATAATTTCTGAAATGAACTCGCTAATTAAAAAGACCACAGAATTTTACGAAAATTACGAACCGACAAAAGCAGGAAGAGCAATTCAGGATTTTGTATCGGATAAATTAAGCAATTGGTATGTAAGATTAAGCAGAAGACGTTTTTGGAAAGGAGATTACGAACATGATAAAATTTCTGCATTTCAAACATTATATGATTGTCTTATAAATCTTAGCAAACTCATCTCACCAATTGCACCTTTCTTTGCTGAAAATATTTTTAAAAACTTAAATGATATTTCAAAAAAAGAAAATTTTGCTTCTGTACATCTTTCAAATTTCCCTGAATTTATTAACGATTATATAGATATTGACCTTGAAGAAAGAATGGATATTGCTCAAAAAACTTCTTCAATGGTATTGTCGCTAAGGAAAAAAGAAACAATAAAAGTAAGACAACCACTAAACAAAATACTTATTCCTGTTATTGACAAGAAGTTTAAAAAACAAGTTGAAAGTATTGAAGAACTGATTCTTTCGGAAACTAACGTAAAAGAAATTGAATTTGTAACAGATACATCTGGAATTATTACAAAAAAAATAAAACCTGATTTTAAAAAGTTAGGACCAAAATATGGCAAATTAATGAAACATATTGCCGCAAAAGTTAAGCAGTTTACACAAAAAGACATATCAACAATTGAAAATGAAGGAGTTTATAAATTTAATGCAAACGGAAACGATATTGAAATTGAGCTTTCTGATGTAGAGATATTTTCGGAAGATATTCCAGGTTGGTTAGTTGCAAATATTGGTAAGCTAACAGTTGCTTTAGACATCAACATTAGTGAAGATTTAAAAAATGAAGGAATAGCACGTGAATTAATTAATCGTATTCAAAACCTGAGAAAAGCAAAAGGATATGATGTTACAGACCATATCCATATTAATATTGTTAAAGAAACAGTAATTGATAAAGCAATAAATCAATATAAAGATTATATTTGCACTGAAACATTAGCAGACATATTGGAATTTAAAGATAAAATTGAGAATCAAGACAAAGAAATTATTGAAATAAACGGAATAGAAACAAGTATTCAAATTAAAAAGAAGTAGAAATGGAAATGATAAAAGATCAATATAATGATAAGGAATTACAAGAATTTAAAGTTATAATTGACAAAAAGATTTTAAGAGCTAGAGATGAATTGATATTCCTTAATGACTCAATACTTAATCCTAATGAACATGGAACCCATGATACTCATTCTGCGAATAAAATGCTTGATGACAATAGCGTTTCCGCAGAAAAAGAAAACTTAAGCCGACTTGCAGACAGGCAAAGAAAATTCATCAATAATCTCGATAAAGCATTAGTTCGCATTGAAAATAAAACCTATGGAATTTGCAGAGAAACAGGGATTCTCATTTCTAAAGAAAGATTGAAAGCTGTACCTCATGCTACTTTAAGTATAGATGCAAAAAAAAAGCAAACAACATAAAGTGAAATTCCTTAAACCAGCCATTGTTATTATTCTTATTCTTGTTTTTGACCAAGTTTTTAAAATTTGGATTAAAACAAATATGATCATTGGAGAAGAACATCATATTATTGGCAATTGGTTTATTTTACACTTTACAGAAAATAACGGAATAGCTTTCGGCTTGGAGTTTTGGGGGGAAAATGGAAAAATCTTTTTAACAATTTTTAGAATAATCGCTGCCTTTTTTATCGGATACTTTATCGTTTCAATAGTTAAAAAAGGCTATTCTCAAGGATTTGTAATTTGTGTTAGTCTTATTTTTGCAGGTGCTGTTGGAAATATTATCGACAGTATTTTTTACGGAGTTCTTTTTAATTACGAATCACTTTTACAAGGACGCGTTGTTGACATGCTTTATTTCCCAATTATTGATACCTATTATCCCGATTGGTTTCCGCTTTGGGGAGGAAACAGATTCATATTTTTTAGACCTGTTTTCAATATTTCAGATTCAGCAATAACAACCGGTACTTTTTCAATATTATTATTTTACAGAAAAACACTTAAGACCTTATAACATACTCATTAATAAAAATTTCTTGTAATGATAATTGCAAAAGGAATAGAAAAATCTTATGGTACTTTAAAAGTATTAAAAAATATTAATATTGAAATAAAACATAATGAGATAGTTGCAATTGCAGGACCTTCAGGAGCAGGAAAAAGTACTTTACTTCACATCCTTGGAACAATTGATAAAGCTGATAAAGGTGAAATAATTATTAATGAACAAAACATCACAAATACAAAATCCTCTAAACTCTCTGATTTTAGAAGTCAAAATATTGGTTTTGTATTTCAGCACCATCATCTTTTACCTGAATTCACAGCAGTTGAAAATGTTTGCATCCCTGCTTATATTTCAAAAAAGAATAAAACAAAAACCATAAAAAAAGCCAAAGAACTACTGTATTATCTTGGCTTATCGGATAGGCTTGAACACAAACCATCACAACTTTCGGGAGGAGAACTCCAGCGTATTGCTGTTGCACGAGCATTAATAAACGACCCTAAAATAATACTTGCTGATGAACCATCAGGGAATTTAGATACCCAAAATGCAGAAGAACTTCACAAACTATTCTTAGAATTAAGAAAAAAACTCGGACAAACTTTTATAATTGTAACTCACAACCAACAGCTTGCACAAATGTCTGATAGAGTGATAAAAATGAAAGATGGGGAGATTGTTTAAAAAGATTTGTTATAGTAGAAGTCCCTTAGAGCAAACAAATCAGAGCATTCATAATTTTTCTTGTCGTGCATAAGCTTTAATACTTTGATTATCAAATAATCCCTTTTCGAATTTGTAGTAAGATGTAATTGCAATCATTGCAGCATTGTCTGTACAATATTGAGAAGCAGGAATATATGTTTCCCAATTATTTTTTTCAGCTTTTTCAATTAATTTTTTTCTCAAATATGAATTTGCTGCTACACCACCTGCTAATGCAATTTCTTTAATTCCTGTTTCCTTTGAAGCTTTTTCTAATTTTTGTAACAAATAGCTAACTATTCTATGCTGGTATGATGCACAAATGTTGTTTAAATTATCAGCTATAAAATTTTTATTTTCTTTTATCCCATCCCTAACACTGTACAAAAAGGATGTTTTGAGTCCGCTAAAGCTAAAATCAAGAGCTTTAATTTTAGGAGTAGGAAAACTAAAGGCATCAATATTTCCACTTTTGGCGTGTTTGTCAATATTGGGACCCCCCGGATATGGAAGATCTATAATTTTTGCGGCTTTATCGAATGCTTCACCTGCCGCATCATCAAGGGTTTGCCCTAATATTTCAAAATGAAGATGGTCGTCAACTCTTAATATTTGCGTATGTCCTCCCGAAACAAGCAAACATAAAAAAGGGAATTTTGGTTTGGGTTCATCAATAAAATTTGCCAAAACATGAGCCTGTAAATGATTAACTCCAATAAGAGGAATGTTAAGAGATAGGGCAAGTCCTTTAGCAAATGATGTAGTAACCAAAAGAGAACCAATCAAACCAGGACCTGCTGTAAAAGAAATTGCATCAATATCTTTTTTGCTGATTTTTGCTTTTTCAATGGCAGTGTCGACTATAAAAAAAATGTTTTTTTGATGAGTTCTGGAAGCGATTTCAGGAACTACGCCACCATATTTATTGTGAACTTCTTGGCTGGAAGTAATATTGGTAAGAATGTTGCCATCCTTTAAAATTGCTGCCGAAGTGTCGTCACATGAAGATTCTAATGCTAAAATAATGCTCATTTCTTTTAATTTCTTAACTTTATTGGCTCTTAAATATTAGGTTAATATGGGAAATAACCCCAAAAAAATTACAATGAAATATGGGAAATTTATCCTTATGGGTGTTGTTTTATTATTTTCTTTTATAATTATCACTTCAATCTTTGTATTAAAAACAGATTACGGTAAAAAATATTCCGCAAATTTAGTTGAAAAATTTCTTGAAAAAAAGTTATTAGTAAAAGTTGAGATCAAATCTTTGACTATAAAGTTATCATCTGCTGAGTTTGATAGTGTTTTAATTTACGATAGCAAAAATAATTTATTG
Organism: Bacteroidota bacterium; assembly: GCA_034723125.1. Lineage (NCBI taxonomy): Bacteria > Pseudomonadati > Bacteroidota > Bacteroidota bacterium. The sequence continues at coordinate 6,832 of JAYEOP010000113.1, forward strand.
GCTAATGTCAGAAGGGTAGAAATTAAATATTTTGGTTTTAGACGAGGAAATAATAGATTGAAATTTAAAAAATTATTGGTGGAAGATGCAGAAGTATTTGCACAAAAATATCAGGGAAGAAAAGGATTTAATTTTCAATATTTGATTTGGAGAGTAAAAAATAAGGATCCTAATCATGTTCCTAAAACTATTGTTTTTAATGAATTTGAATTGAGAAATGTAACATTACATTATAAAAAACCTGACAGGCATAAAAATAAAGGATTAGTAAATTGGGATAATTTCACAATGAACAACCTTAATGTTAAATTTAAAAATTTCAAATCTTATAATAGAAAACTTAATGCTGACATTGTAAGTGCTTCCGGACTTGAAGAAAATGGACTTGAATTAAATAATATTCAAGCAAATCTTTATGTTGATTCTACAAGGTTGGAATTATATAATTTAAAAGTACATCTTAACAGTAGTGAAATAAGAGGTGATTTAAAATTTTATTATAAAACATACAGAGACTTTAAAAAAGTTAATACAAATGTTATCCTTGATGCCGATTTTGAAAATACAAAACTATACTTGGATGATTTAAAATACTTTCAAAAAGAAATAAAATCAAATGAAAAATTTGTTGTAATAAATGGAAGTATTAATGGAAAAATAGAAGATTTGAAAAGTGATGCAATCGAAATTCAATTTGGTAAAAATTCTGATTACAAAGGACAATTTCGCTTTAAGGGTTTACCCGAAATTTCAGAAACATTTATTGATGTAAAATTAGAAAATTCAAAAGTTACTTTTAAAGACTTAAACTCATTATTACCAAAATTAAAAATACCTGAATATTTTTCTCAATCAAAACAAATAACATTTAATGGTAGATTTACAGGTTTTGTAAATGATTTTGTTGCTTATGGAAATATTTACACTCCTTACGGTAAAGTAAAAACTGATATTAATTTTAAAATTCCATTTAAAACAGGTATCCCATCATACTCAGGAAAAATAAATCTTGTTAATTTTGATTTAGGTGAGTTTAGCACAAAAAAAAGTAAACTTGGAGCAGTGAATATGGTTGCTTCAATAGAAGGCAAGGGTGTAACTGTTGAAAATTTAAAAGCCAACATAAAGGCTGATGCTGATTATTTGGAGTTTAATAATTATTTTTACAAAAATGTTCAATTTAATGGATACATGGAACAGAAGATATTTCAAGGACTTTTAAAAATTGATGATAGAAATATTAATTTAGATTTTGACGGGAAAATTGACATTTCACAGCTAAAACCTGAATATAAGTTTACTGCTGATTTCAAAAAAGTAAATCTTCACAAACTTCATTTCGCTAACGATTCTTTGCTTTTAAATGGAATAGTTGAAATTAATTTAAAAGCAAATAATATTGATGATATTGAAGGAACAGTACTTTTACTAAACTCAGACCTAAAAACAAGAGATGAAAATTATAATTTAAAAACAGCTTTACTGTCATCAACAATAGAAAACGGAACAAAAAAAATAGAACTTAAATCGGAGTTGATTGATGCTACTTTTGAAGGTAAATTTAATATTAAAGACATTCCTTATCTTGCGAAGCAATCTATTTCAAAATATGTTGATTCTTCTTTTATTTCTTCAAATCAAAAAGTGGATTCAAGTAGATATCTTGAGTTTGATATTAACCTTCACCATACCTCATTTCTTAATAGATTGCTTGGCTCAAAAGTGATTTTTGAAGATAGGTCGAAAGTAAAAGGCGTTTTTGATAAGCAGCGAAACATTGTTAAATTAAATGCCACCATACCGGGTATTTATTACAAAGATTTTTACATTAAAAATCTGATTATTAATACAGCAAATAAATACAAAACTTTAGTTCTATATTCCTCTTTGAGTAAGGTTTTTAAAAATGATTCTTTACTCGCAAGAGATATAAATCTGAGTGCTGAAAGTTTGCATGATAGTATAAATTTAAATCTTTATTTATATTCTCCAAAGCTTGATAATCATATAACCTTGATTGGTGATATGTCATTAAAAAAAGATTCTGTAATTGTAAATTTAGAAAATTCGGAAATGATGATTGCCAACAATGAAAAATGGCTAATTGAATCTGATGATATTATTATTAAACCCAAAGGTGAAGTATTTATTCAATATTTGCAAATGAATCAAGGAGAGAGTAACATAAAAATCTTAGGAACTATTAGTGAACAGGATTCTGATCCTTTAAGAATTGTTTTAAACAACTTGGATTTTAACCAAATTAATAAATATATTCCTGTTGATTTAAGCAGTTTTTCAGGTGCTTTAAATGGTCAATTAGTTTTATTTAATGTCTTAAAAAATCCATACTTTGATGCTGCAATTTGGTTTAACCCTATAATTTATAATCAAAGCGATTCCCTTGGTGTTTTAACTTTGTACTCAAACTATAACAATGCTACAGCTAGAACAGTTATAAATGGTAATTTGAAGAATTTTGAAATGGAAGATGTTTTTAATATTAGCGGAAGTATCGACTTGGTAAAAACTAATAATATTGATCTTACATTGGATATTCCTTCAACAGAATCATCAAATTTTGAACCTTTTTTAAAGAAGATAGTTTCTGATGTGAGAGGTGAAGTATCTGCAAATATAAAAATTTACGGACCAATTGAGGATTATAAAATTCTTGGAAAAATAGATGTTGAAAACACCGCATTTACAGTAAATTACTTAAAAACAAGGTACAGCTTTTCTGACAACATTTATATCGACCAAAAAGGAATTTACTTAAGAGACATTTTGCTTTTAGACGATAAAGGAAATAAAGCTAAATTAATTGGAAAAGTTAAACATAATTCTTTCAAAGATTTTATGCTTGATATTAGCATTCTTGCTTCTGACTTTCATGCAATAAATACTACTGCAAAAGATAACAATATGTATTATGGAAATGCTTTTGTATCGGGAAGAGTTGATTTTAAAGGACCACCTGAAAAACTAAAACTTGATATTCAGCTTAAATCGGAAAAAGATAGTAAAATTTATTTGAAAGCTTATGACAACAATACTTTTGGAAATTATGATTTTATTAAGTTTACAGATGAATTTAATACAAATCAACATAGTTTTGAAACAGTTAATTCTAAAAAGAAAATATCATTAAATCTTGATTTGGAATTAAATACAAATGCAGATATTGAGTTGATATTTAATCCTGTAACAAGGGATTTGATAAAAGCAACAGGAAAAGGAAACATAACTTTAAAAATTGATCATCTGGGGAATACAGGAATGTATGGAAGTTATTTTATACATGATGGTGCTTATACTTTTACAGCACTTGATATTATTAGCAAAAGATTTAATGTAAAAGAGGGAAGCTCAATAATTTGGAAAGGTGATCCTTTAAATGCTATTTTGGATATTGAAGCTATTTATAGTCTTGAGGCTTCTGTTATTGATTTAATTCCTGAGGAATATCATGAAGATGCGTACAGACAAAAAGTTCCTGTTGAGGCAAAACTCAAATTAACAGAATCTTTGTTTGCACCAAAAATAAAACTTGATTTTGATTTAATGAGTTCTAATTCAATAAGTGGTAGCCAATTAAATATTGTTGATGAGCAAATAAGAATTATTAAAAATAATGAAGAAGAATTAAATAAGCAGGTTATCAGCCTTTTAGTAATAAATAGTTTTTTGCCTGTATCTACAGGAGTTTCAGGTGGAACCAATATGAGTGGAATAAATACAAATGTTAGTTCTCTAATTTCTTCACAGGTTTCTCAATGGCTTTCACAGGTTTCTAATCAGTTTGGTTCAAAATATATTGAAGATATTCAGATAGGGGTAAATTATCAGGCGGAAAATAAATACTATCAACGTGAACTGGATTTATTACTAAGTACAAGCTTTTTGGACGATAGAGTAAAAGTAAGCGGAAGCTATGATGTAGAGAATATTAATGCTAATTTTAGAGTAGATTATCAAGTTAAAAAAGACAGTAAATT
>JAYEOP010000113.1:10929-14929 GCA_034723125.1 Bacteroidota bacterium
ACCCACACAAATTACCGTAGAAGCATTTTTAATTACTCTATTCCTTCTTTTATTTTCTTTGTTGATTCTAATTGGTCGCAAATATCTTTAACTGCTTTTATTGCTTGTTTATTACCCATTTCAGCAGCGAGTCTAAAATCATTACATGCTCCAATTTCAATACCTTCTCTTAATTTCATTCTTCCTCTTGCATAAATAACAGTAGGATTTGAAGGGACAATTCGTAAATAAGAATCGTAATCATTCAATGCTTTTGTAAATTCTTCTTTTTTTTCAAATATCAATGCCCTGTTCAAATATGCATCGGGGAATTTTGGTTCATATTTTATACAAATATTAAAGTCAGCGAGAGCTTTATCATTTTTTTCAAGAGCTTTGTAAACCAAGCCTCTATTGTGGTAAGCACGCGAAACCTGAGGGTTTATTTTTATACCTTTATTATAAAAATTCAAAGCTTGTTTGTAATCTTTTTTTTCTAAATAAATAAATCCTTTGTGGAAATAGGCAGGAGCATAATTTTCATCAAAGGCAATAACCATATCAAAATCTTCTAAAGCATCTTCAAAATTTGTTAGAAACATTCTTGTATAACCTCTGTAATAATAAGCATCTTTATCCTGCTTTCCAAGTTCCATTGAAGCCTCAAAACTTACTAATGCTTCTTTGTAATGTTGAATATATAGTTCAGTAATTCCTTTATGATAATAAACATCTTGAGTTTTATTGCCTAATTCAATTGACTTTTCATAATCCTTAATTGCGTACCAATAATTCTTATATTTATGTTGGATTTTAGCTCTTGAAAAATAATAATTTGCATTCTCCGGATTTAATTTTATTGCTGTGGAATAATTTTGTAAAGCATTAAATATATCATCTGCTTCATCCAAAATTAATGCAGTAAGAGCATAGGCTTTATCATTATCGGGCTCCAATTCTTTCATTTTGTCAAAATCATAAAGTGCTTTTTTGTATTGTCCAAGTCCATAATAGCTTTGTCCTCTCATGTAATAAGCTTTTACATAATTTGGATCCATAGAAATAACTATTGTAAAAGCCCTTATAGCCTTTTCTTTATCTTGAATAAAATCAATTGTCCCTGTTGCCATAAGGTCATGAATAGTTTTCTTTTGTCCTTCCGGCTGAGCAAAAACTAATGAGACTGATAAAAATAGTGCGATTAAAATAATATTTTTTTTCATAATATAATCTTGTAAATGCTAATTAAAATCATGCATCGGTTACCAAAAAATAGGCCAAATATAATATCTGTTAAAGTTGACGAATTATTATTAAAATTAGTTGCATTTTGATTGTTTGCAAGAGGGAAAAGCAAAGTTTTCTTGGTTTTATGTTGATTTGTGTGGGTGAAAAAATATTTAAGCCACAGGCGAAGTCTTTGGCAAATTTGATTACTCACAGTATTTGACATAGAACAGTTTTCTGCTTCTTTTTTTAAAATAGTACATTAAAAATGTTAATTATTTAAAAATATTTAATAATATTTGTGTCTGTTAAAACTTTAATTAACTTTTAAAAATCAATTAGTATGAAGTCAAAAGTGTTTTTCATTACAGTATTTTTCTCATTTTTATTTTTATTTTCTCAAGCTCAAAAAAATAAACCCGAAGATAAAATATGGGCAGAGTGGTACACCGATTCAAAGAAAAGTCTTGTAAAAATTTTCCGAGCAACAAATGGAAATTATTATGGGAAAATTATTTGGTTAAAAGAACCATTGGAAGATGATGGAACAGAAAAAATTGATGATGAAAATCCAAATCCAAAATTACAAAATGAACCGATTATTGGATTAATGATTTTAAAATCTTTTAAATACAAAGGTGATAACACTTGGGGAGACGGAACTATTTATGACCCTGAAAACGGTAAAACATACAAGTGTACTATAAAAATGGATGGCGATAAAATTAATGTTAGAGGTTTTATTGGTGTTTCACTTTTAGGCAGGACTACTGTCTGGACAAAAAAGAAGTAGAGTAATTATTTTTTACTAAGGATTTGTTAACAAGTCCTTTAATGTCTATGCAATTTACTTTGATTGTAAAGTTTTAATTTTGTTAATATCTTTGATATTAAATCACTTACAAGCATAAGCATAAATGGTACAAGGTGAAAATGGAAACGTGATTCACCGAAAAAGACAGTTGATAAAATAATATGGTAAAGCAAAAGTAAATAAATTGCTAAAGTTGCAAAAGAAATTTGTTTGTAATTCCAGAATAATTGATAAACTACTGAAATAGAGAAAATAATAAGAAAAAGCAAGAATGCTCCCATTGAATAATACCTTAGTTTATGTAGGATTTTCATTTGATTTTCACTAAGTCCATTCATATTCCAACCAAAGCCTTCCATCCCCGGCCAAAAGAAATAATATAATTTTTTAGGAATTATTTTTATGCTTTCCAAAGGATGATTTCTAATATATTTTAAAGCTAACTTTTTAGTTTTTTTATCATAAATACATTCGTTTTCTTCTAATGAAATTTTTCTCCAGTAATTCTCATTAATTCCGTAATTCCCTTTTGCATAAGGATTGTTTCCAATAAGTAAGTCATAACCTTTTACGGTAGAAATAAAAGTTACTTTTCCAAATGCTTTATAATTCCTTAGTTGCCATGGAAGAACACTTAAAAATAATCCGAAATACAAAACTAATAGAAAAAGTGGAATATTTTTTTTGCTGTTTTTAACATAGCTGACAATAAAAAATATCAGGGGAATAAATAAAGCTTGAGGCTTTACGTAGCAACTTAGCCCGAATAAAATTCCTGTTATAAAAAAACTTATTATTTTTTGGTTTTTTAATGATAAAAGAAAAAGAAAAATAGAAATTGAAAAAAGAAACAAAAACAAAGTTTCGTTGTACAGTAAAGTTGTGTAAGCAATGTGATTAGGATAAAATGCAAGAAAAAGGAAAGATAAATTTATTGTAAGTTTATCGGAGAAAAATATTTTTGTTATTTTATAAACAAAAAACAAAATACCGATATAAAGAAAAATATTTAAAACTCGTCCTATTAAAATGGAACTCTCGAAAATTTTGAAAAAAAATGATAAAAAAGCGGAATAACCAACAGGATAAAAAGCTGTAGGATGACCAAAAGAAAAATATCCTTTGCCTTCGGCAATCATTTTTGCTTTTTCAAAATACCAATCAGCATCACTTACAATCTCAGGATTGAGCCATAATAGCCAAAAAATTCGTAAAATTATTGAGAGGATAAAGCATGTAAGAATAAAATGCTTATGCACTATAAGTTTTACAATATTGTTTATAGAATTACGAATCAAGATGATTATTTTTTGTTCAAATTTAAGAAAAAATAATGCAAACTCTTTTTGTATTTTATAGTGAACTCAATTTTGTATCAATCAATTCTTTTAAATTTACATCTGGTATTATTTGCAAAGCGTTAAATTTAGTTGTAATTTGCATTATTATTGTTAATAAAATTTCATTGCTAAAAAGATAATAAGGGAGGAAACATCATGTCATCTGAATATGAAAAATTGGAAAATGAAGTGCAAGAACTAAGAAATGAACTGCATACACTAAAGTCTGCACTTGGAATAAGTAAAAATCACAACAATGAACCTCAGGATATTATATGCAATTCTTTAAAAATCTCCAAAGATGAAAATGTTTTAGTTTATCTTGGAGATTTTGGAAATCAAGGTAAATCGGGCGTAATCCAATTATCTTGTGCAAATGGTAACCGAATTCAAATACAAGGAAGATATTACCGAGAAGCAATACGGATGTATGCAAATAATACTAACGAGCTTTTATTTTCTTTAGGTGGTGATGGAAATAACGGAAATATAAAAGTTTTCAATACCACAACAAAATCTCAATCTCAGCTTAGAGTTGTTGAAGCTGCCGGAATTATTGAAACCTATGATAGCGATGGAAATCTTTCTATGAGAATGACATAGAATTTATCTTGAAATTCCTCTATTACTACCAAAAGCC
>JAYEOP010000113.1:15029-16965 GCA_034723125.1 Bacteroidota bacterium
GCCAACAGCTAATTTCAAAATTTAATATCCTCCCAATAAATCAGATAAAGCCAAATATAATAATCTTCCTTCTACAATATTCGCCATGCAATTATTGTGATTAAAAATATAGCAGCATAAATTAAAGTAGCAAAAATTGAAATTATTTTTGAAGCTTTGTTTTTATATTGTTGCTTACGAATGATTAATAACGACAACAAAATCCCTCCAAGCGATAACAGTAAGGCTATTACACTAAGGTATGGTGATAAAAAAGATAACACATCACTTTTTAATAATCCGGGATTATCAGTAATTAGTTCTGCGGTTTTCACTCCTTTGGGGTCGGATAATACAAAATTCCAATATGGTATTCGTGAAGTGGTTTTTAATAATGTTTTAAGAAAATGCATACTTGCAGTAATCGGTAAAATAGCGATTACAAGTTGTGTGAAGGATTTTTTCCAATTTTCTTTTGCGAGTATTTTATTTAAAGCAGAGAAAATAAGGTAGAAAATCAGTGGGAAAAAGATAAAAAGGCAAATTGCTTTTAAAGTGCCTGTTAAACTACCTGATATGTTTAACGATTGATTAATAAATTCGGGAACAGCTATCACAATTTCTTTACTGACCTTCCATTCCGATAAAAGCTCGTAAACAACAAATCCACTTAATATCATAAAAAATGCAATTTCCGACCAAGAAAGTTTTATACCATTAAATAAATCTTCAGCAAATTTTCGCTTTTGAATTGCAATATTATTTTTTGTACATGATTTATGACATTGTCCGCATAAAATACAAGCTTTGTTATCAATTACTTTTGCAGGATAAAGCTCTGAAGTACACGAGCGTCCAATAAATTTATAATGATTGGATTTGCTAATGCAATCTTTAGTTGTACATTTTTTACAAACATCAATATTTTTTACACGTAGTTTTTTTGATGATAGCAATGAATATAATCCAAGCAAATGACCAACAGGACAAATGTAAGTGCAAAAAGTCCGTTTCTCCCAAATTAGTCCTGCAACAACTGCAACTGCGAATAAAATAAGCATGTAAATTGCCATAAATTGAGGAATACGATGAATAGCAAGCGTGTGTATTCCAACAACTATAATAAGTAGATAAAATAAAGTGATTACCCAACCCGTTTTTAAAAATTTATTTGGTTTTTTTCTGAATCCGATTTTCCCGAAAAAAGAAGTAAGCAATTCTATTGGACAGATACTGCACCAAAACCTGCCAAATAAAATTGCAGTAACAATAATAAGTGGCCACCAATACGACCACACAATCAGGTTGGAAAGATTTGTATTCCGTAAAATTAATGCAAAATCTTTGTCATTTGTTGTAACTCCTATTGCTCCGTAAATTAACGCAATAAAAACAAGCAGTGTTAAAAACTGCATTAAAACTAAAAAATAATTACTCTTAAAAAATTTATTGATCATTAGTCAATCTATAAATTATTTGTTGATGTTGAGGAAACATGAAAATTAGTTTTTTACGACTACCAAGTTCAAAATCAGTAAAATCAAAGCCGGGGGAAACAGTACATCCGACCAAAGAAAAATCATTTTCGTTAACAACCTCAGCCGCAAACCAATTACCACCCGAAACAACAAATTGGGGACTTTGTTCATTGTTTAAATCATTGCCAATAACAACATTGTAATATTCTCCTAATTCGGAAATTATATGAAGTTTAATAGGAGAGCCTTTGTAAAAATGCCAAATTTCATCTTGCTTAATTTTATGAAATGCCGAAAAATTACCTGATGTTAAAAGGAAATAAATACAAGTAGAATAATTTCGTTTTCCTACATAGTGCCTCTAAGAAAACTGTCAAATTTTATGATTTCTAAGATTTTTGATGAGATTTTTATTTTTTGAGACGAGGCGATGCCTTAGCATCAGTGAGTTGAGAAAGATAAAAATATCGCAAAAAGAT
>JAYEOP010000114.1 GCA_034723125.1 Bacteroidota bacterium
ATTTACATTCTTAAAATTCAAAGCAACAATTCGATTGAAACTGAAAGGATAATGATTTATTGATAGCTTTCGTAACAATTTGTTATCAAATAAATAATTATTACATTTGCAAATAGATTTAAGGGGGGTTCTATAAATATATTAGAACTAAAGATGTTTATACTTATTATTAAAAAAAAATTGACCTGTCTGTGTGCATCGCACAGGCAGGTAAGATTGACAACTTATTGAATAATATTGTTTTATGAAATTCTTTAACAAAATATATAATGGAAATGTAATGAGTGGTCATTATATTCACTCGTTGTAGCCAATCCCCCTACGGAGAAAAATCCGTTGAGTTTTTTAGCTAACGAATGATAAAATAAAAGGTTGAAATGAACAAAATTGAAAACTATTAATTGACTGTAAATTAAATGATTAACTTTGCCGTTAGTTGGAATTGGATGCGAAACAGAAATACAATTGAATTTTTAGAAATTTGGGAATCACTTTATAACCCAGATTTTAAACCCCTCGAATTCGAGGGGTTTAGAAATTATAATGTTACAGAATTTAATAATCTCAATTATGGCGAAATCATCTCAATAAGGTTTTAGTTATGAAGAAAAATAAAAAGATAAATGTTCAGGGGAGTGAAATAACTGTTTTTCAAAATGAAGATATAGACTTCATTAGCCTTACCGATATGACTTCAAATTTTAAGGAAGGAAGTGGCTTAATTGGAAAATGGATAACTAACAAGAACACTCTTGAATACCTTGGAATCTGGGAAAAAATTAATAATAAGGATTTTAATTACCCCGAATTCGGGGTAATTAGAAATAAGTGGTAGAATTAGACCACTTTAAAATGGAAATTATTATGAGTAAGAAAAATACAAAAATAGAAGTTAAGGGTGTAGAAGTTGCTTTTACTCGAACTAAACAAGAGGATTTTATTTGCATAACAGATATTGCGAAATTTAAAAATCCTGATGCCCCCAGAGATATTATAAAAAATTGGATGCGAAGCAAGAACACTATTGAATTGCTCGGACTTTGGGAAAAATTAAATAATCCGAATTTTAAACAGGTCGAATTCGACCTGTTTAGAAATGAAGCTGGATACAATCATTTTGTTTTATCACCGCAAAAATGGATTTCTTCTACTAATGCTATTGGGGTACAGTCTAAATCAGGACGATATGGAGGAACTTATGCTCATATCGACATTGCATTGGAATTTACTTCTTGGGTTTCTGTTGAGTTTAAATTTTATTTGATAAAAGAATTTCAGCACCTAAAAAGACAACAAGCAAAAGAATTAGACTGGGATATTAAACGACAACTGACCAAAATAAACTACCGTATTCATACCGATGCAGTAAAGGAAAACCTGATACCCAAAAATCTTACTCCAAAGCAGACAAGTTTTGTTTATGCCAACGAAACCGATGTATTAAATATGGCACTTTTTGGTAAAACTGATAAACAGTGGAGAGAGGGCAACCCCGATAAAAAAGGAAATATTAGAGATTTTGCCAATGTAAGCCAATTGGTTTGTTTGGTAAATCTTGAAAACCTGAATGCTGTTTTTATTAATGAAGGCTACGAGCAAAGCCTACGCCTTGAAAAACTAAACCAAATTGCCATACAACAAATGAAAATTCTGCTTACCAATAAATCGGAAACAATGTTAAACCCCAAAAGCGAGAATGTAGATGAATAACTATAAGCGTTTAGGCGATTACATACAATTAGTGGATAACCGAAATAAAGATTTAGCAGTTACAAATCTTTTGGGAATTAATATTACCAAAAACTTTATGCCTTCTGTTGCCAATGTTTCGGGAACTGATTTATCTAAATACAAAGTCATTCAAAAAGGACAATTCGCATATTCTGCAATGCAAGTTGGAATAGATGAAACTAATAGGCTTGCACTTTACACAAATGATGAGCCTGCAATTATTTCACCTGCTTATTTGGTAATTGAAAACAAAGATGAAAACGATTTAATTCCTGAATATATGATGATGTGGTTTCAACGACCAGAATCTGACAGGTACGGTTGGTTTATTAGCGATAGTAGTGTAAGAGCAAGTTTAGAGTGGAAACGTTTCACAGATATTAAACTACCAATCCCCGATATAAAAATACAAGAAGCCATAGTAACCATTTATCATACTTTGGAAACTCGCAAAAAAATAAATGCACAGTTGAAAGATAGCATGAAACCGCTTTGCCCTGTTTTGATGTGTGGGGTTGTGGAAAATAATCTTGAACTATGATTTTAAAATGATGATTATGAAAACTGTGATTCTTTATAAATAATAAGAGGTAAGATGATAAACGAAAAATATAAATATTCAGAATTAACAGGTAAAGTAATTGGTGCTGCGATGGAGGTTCACAAATATTTAGGAAATGGTTTTCAAGAGGTTGTTTATCAACGTGCATTATCTATTGAATTAAATATGCAAGATATTTCGCATATCAGAGAGCAAGAAATGAAATTGGAATATAAAGGATATGATATTGGAACAAGGCGAGTAGATTTTTTTATTGAAGATAAAGTAATGTTAGAAATAAAAGCCGTAAAAGAATTGGAAGATGTTCATTTGGCTCAAGCAATTAATTATCTAGAAGCTTATGGATTAGAAATAGGCTTGTTAATCAACTTTGGAAATACTTCACTACAATTCAAAAGAGTAATGAAACCCAAAAATCAGAGTCCATCAAAAAATCAATTACAATCATAGTTCAAGACAATGGATAAGCCAATGAAAAACAATCAACTAATAATATATCAAACCGAAGACGGCAAAGTCAAAATAGAAACACATTTTGAGAATGAGACCGTATGGTTAAATCAGGCTCAAATAGGAGAACTTTTTCAAAAGTCAAAAGCAACTATTAGCGAGCATATCAAGAATATATTTAAAGATGGTGAATTGGAAGAAGAACTGGTTGTTCGGGATTTCCGAACAACCACTCAGCACGGTGCAGTAAAAGGGTTAACACAGTCAAAAAATGTAAAATATTACAATCTTGATGTTGTTATTTCTGTGGGTTACAGAGTAAAATCTCACAGAGGTGTACACTTTAGAAAATGGGCAACAGCACTTATCAAAGAGTACCTGATAAAAGGCTTTGCAATGAACGATGAACTGCTAAAAGAAGCAGGAGGCGGAAATTATTTTGATGAACTTTTGGCTCGTATCCGTGATATTCGTTCATCGGAGAAAGTGTTTTGGCGTAAGGTTTTAGATGTTTATGCCACAAGTATCGACTACGACCCAAAAACAGAACAATCTGTAATGGTATTTAAAACCATACAAAATAAAATGCACTGGGCAAGCCACGGAGAAACAGTAGCCGAAACAGTTTACAAACGAGTAGATTCGTCAAAAGAACATATTGGGCTAACATATTTTAAAGGCGAAATACCAACAAAAAAAGAAGTGGAGATTGCTAAAAATTATCTTGCAGAAGATGAATTGAATATCCTGAACCGAATGGTAACGGCATTCTTGGAAATTGCAGAAATTCAAGCTTTAGACCGTACACCAATGTATATGGCAGATTGGATTAAGCAGTTAGATACTTTCCTGAAAATGACCAATAAAAACATTTTGCAACATTCAGGAAGTATCAGCCATCAGAAAGCAATTGAAAAAGCTCACGGTGAATATGATATCTATAAAGAAAAAATAAAGAATAGAATTACACAAGTTGAAAAGGATTTTATTAAACAATTGGATGATAAAACCAAAAAATTGAAGAAATGATACGGCAGAATTGAATATAACTTGATAGTATGAATGAGAACGATATAAACGAATTGGGTAAAAATATTATTGCTTTGCAAAAAGAAGCAGTAAATCAAACGCTATTGTTCTGGAAACCGAAAGCTGAACAAATAATCAGAACTAAAAGTCGGGACATTAACGAAATAGAACATACTTTAGACGCTCTTTGTGAAGTGGCTTTTGATGATGAAGTTTTAGCCCTGTTTAAGAGATTATGTCGCTATTATTATTATATAGACCAGCAAGCAACTATACAACAAATCCAATTCTATCGAGAAATGTGGGATAATAATGATGAAATAGAATCTGATGAGTAAATTTACAGAAGCAAAATTAGAACAGGCTTTTATCGAGCTTTTGGGAAATGAAGAATTTCCACATTACTTAGGCAATACTATTTCCAGAGCCGATGATCCTGCCTGTGCCGACACGGCAGACAGGGAAGTATTAATTAAAAAACTATTTACTCAATCGTTATAAAAACGAACAACTTACAGAAATTGAGGTCCAATCAATTATTATTCGACTAAAAACCCTTTCTTCTCCCGACCTTTACGAGAGTAACAAAAAAATAATGCGTTAGCTGGCTGATGGTTTCATTCTCAAAAGAGAAGACAGAACACAAAAAGATATTCATATTGAACTGATTGATTATTCAGGACTTCCACCACA
>JAYEOP010000115.1 GCA_034723125.1 Bacteroidota bacterium
CCAATAACATTATCCCATTCCATAGGATTTATTCCTGTTCCCGGTCTTTTTACTGCTAAATTTTCCTCAGTGAAAATATCTCCTTTTTTAATCTTTATTTTTGCAACAATACTTTTTCTTGCTATATCTTTATTTTTCAATTCTGATGGAGAAGGTTTTTTAATTCCCTCACCCATTGCTTTTTCAATATTTCTTATAGCATCCACCATAGCTTTAAGTTCATCAGGTTCAAGCGAAGCTTTGTGGTCAGGCCCATCCATTGTTTTATCAAGTGTAAAATGTTTTTCTATTACTTTTGCTCCAAGAACAACAGCAGCAACAGGAACTTCTATTCCAAGTGTATGGTCAGAGTATCCTATCTTTATATCAAATTCGTTTTTGATATGAAGCATTGCTTTTAGATTTACATCAGTCATTGGTGTAGGATATTCTGAATTACAATGCAAAACTGTAATGTCTTTATCTTTTGTTCCTGATTTTGTAATAACTTTCAAGGCATTATCAATTTCTTCTAACGATGCCATTCCAGTTGATAAAATAACTTTCTTATTAAGTTTTCCAATTTTTCTAAGATACGGTAAATTTGTAATTTCTCCTGATGGAATTTTATAAATATCCATCCCAATTTTTTCTAACAAATCAATACTATCTAAATCAAAAGCCGATGAAAGAAATTTAATTCTTTTTTTCTCACAATAGGATTTAAGTTCTAAATGATCTTCAAAACTTATCTCAAGTTTTTTTATCATTTCAAATTGCGATTCTTTTTTGTTTGTTGTCTTTTTTTGATATTCTGCCTTTGGAGAACTTTTACTAACTAAATCTTTAGCAATAAAAGTCTGAAATTTTACTGCATCAGCACCTGCATCAACAGCTACATCTATAAGTTTTTTGGCTGTTTCAATACTTCCGTTATGATTAACTCCTGCTTCTGCTATAATAAATGTTTTTTCTATCATTTTATCCTTTTTGCCGGATTACCTACATAAATTCCGGATTCTTTAATAGAATTTATAACTACTGAGCCTGACCCAATAATTACATCATCAGCAATTTCAAGATTGTTATTTATAACAACATTACTGCCAATAAAGCATCTGCTACCTATTTTGCATTGACCGTTTACAATCGCAACTGTTGATATTTGAGTATGATTACCAATTTCACTTTCATGCTCAATGATTGCCCCTGTATTAATTATGTTGTTTTTACCAATTTTTGCTTCAGCATTTATTACTGAATTATGTGAAATTATACTACCTTCACCAATAACTGCATGCTCAGACACAACAGCCTTTGGAGAAATTATTACAGGTAGTTTTAAATTTAATTCTTTTAGTTTATCAAAAAGTTTTTTTCGTAAAGAAACATATTTGATATGACCGACAGTAATAAAAAAATTAGAATACTTTTTTGAAAAATCATAAATATTCTCATCTGATCCAATGATTTTATATCCCAAAACCTCATCTCCGATTTTTAATTCAACGTCTAAAATTCCTACAATTTGAAACTTTTTTTCCTTTTCAATGACATCAATACATGATTTACAATGCCCTCCACCACCTATTAAAATCAATTCTTTTTTCATTTTACAAAATTTTATAATCTCACACTACTCGGAATATTTACAACCCTTTTCTCCAACCACTCAGCATTCTCAATATTCTCAACATGACTATCTTTAAACATCTCAAGCTTATGGAGTAATCGCCAAATTGGGCGTGTCATTACAGCTTTTAAATTTGTATATTCCAAGAATGAATTCCTTTCATCAAAATTTTTCAGAATAATTGCATTAAGCCAATGATTGGAAACTGTACCTCCAATAGGCTTAACAAATTGAACATCTATCTTTTCCAAAAAGTTTTTATATAAATCAAATAATTCTTTTTTATTTTTTAAATATTTATCAATACCTTCAAGCTGAGCACATCCTAAGGCAGCATTAATATTTGGTAATCTGTAATTAAAACCAATCATATCATGAACATACTCCCATTTATGCGGAATTTTTGCCGTTGTAGTTAAATGCTTTGCCGTTGCTGCAAGTTTTTTATTGTCAGTAATAATCATCCCCCCTCCGCCTGTTGTAATTATTTTATTTCCATTAAAACTTAATATTCCTAGCAATCCAAAAGTACCACTATGCTTTCCTTCAACTTTACTACCTATTGATTCAGCGGCATCTTCAATTACAATTACATTATTTTTTTCACAAATCTCAACAATTTCTTTTATCCTCAAAGGATTGCCAAAAGTATGCATTGGCAAACATGCAGATATTTTTCTGTTTGTTATTTTATTATAACAAAATCCATCATTCCTAATTTCAGTACGTTTTTCAAAGAATTCATTAAGTTTGGAAGGAGATATTCCAAGAGTATCTAAATCAACATCAACGAATACAGGTTGAGCTCTTAAATAAGAAATTGCATTTGCCGTAGCTACAAAAGTTAAAGGCTGTGTAATTACTTCATCATTTTCAGTTACTCCTGCAAGCATAAGTGTAACATGCAAAGCTGCTGTTCCATTTCCCACGGCAACAGCATATTTTGCTCCGCAATATTTGGCAGTCATTTCTTCAAATCTGTCAACATATTTTCCAACACTTGACACAAATGTTGTATCAATGCATTCATTTACGTATTTTTTTTCATTCCCCTGAAAACGTGGCTCGTGTAAAGGAATAAATTCATCGGTTTTAAAAGTCTCTCTAACGAACCTAACTATTTCTTTAAACTTTTCTGAGTATTCTTTCAATTTCTTTACTTTTTATATATTCTTATATTTTTGACTATCAGGATTATCAATAAATCCCTCTTTCAATATTTTAATTAATTGTTTTATCCCGTCAGGAACAGTAAATGTAATTTCAAAGCCTAATTGTTTTTTGATTTTGTCAAAAGAAACACGATAATCTCTTGGGTCTTCATTTTTTTCTACATATTCAATCTTGGCATCAGGCAACTGATTCTTAATCTCATCAACAATCATTTGTTTTGTATAGTTTTCATCAGTATTCCCAACATTAAATACATTAAAAGCAACTTGTGATTCTTTACTTTTAAAAATTTCAATAATACTTCTTGCAAGGTCAACCACATGACAATAAGGTCTCCAGAATTGTTCCCCAAAAACTTTAAGAGTTCTACCTAGTGCCAATTCTTTTGTAAAATCATTAACTGTTAAATCAAAACGCATTCTTGGAGAAATACCATAAACGGTTGAAAATCTAAGACAAGTTGGTTTACAGTCATTGTTAGCATCTTGATTCAATAAATATTTTTCAACTGCTACTTTTGTTTCGGCATAAAGAGAAATAGGTTTTAACTCCGATGTTTCAACAACAAACTGTGAAGGGTCAGGCATTTTACCATAATTACTACATGTAGAAGCAAAAACAAATTTTTCAACTCCTGCTTCATTAGCAAGGTCATAAACTCTTTTTGATGCTTCCAGATTTGTTTCCTTTGCCAACTCAGGTTCTTTAGAACAAGCAGGGTCTCCAACAATAGCAGCAAGATGAGCAACATAATCAATGCCTGCCAAAGCTTTTTTTACATCCTCATCATTCCTTACATCTCCTTTTATAAATTCAAAATTATTTTCATTTAGTAATTCAATAATCTGTTCTCCACCAAAACGCAAATTATCTAAAACTCTTACTTTATATCCTGATTTTAATAACAACCTCACTAATACGCTTCCAATATATCCGGCTCCGCCTGTTACAAGTACTTTTTTCATTTATATTTTCAATTTTCAATTTCGCACAAAGTTACAAGAAGATTTAGGATTTACTATTGAAGAATTTGTGATTTGTTTTTATTATCAATTTAAAACATTAAAAATATTGCTTTTATATAAGGGGGGCTATTTAAGCTTTATTAATGTTATTTTGGGATTTAACTTATAATTATCGTATTTTTGTAAATGAATTTAAGATTGACTATTTTGTTTATTATTAAAATTAGATAAAAGGATTTAAGAATATGCAGTTTACAATTAACATTGATACTTCAAACAATAAAGCTCAAGCATTTATTGATTTTATTAAAACACTTGATTTTATTAAAATTGGAGAAAAAGATTCAATTAATAGTTTTACTTTATCTGATGAACAAAAGAACATACTTGATGAAAGAGAAAACAAGCACCTTAACAATGAAAGTCAATCTTTTTCTTGGAATGAAGTAAAAGACAGTCTAAGAAATTCTTCAAAATGAAAAATTTTAATTTCACAATTAAGGAAGAAGCTAAAAATGAAATCTTTGATGCTTATTTATTTTATGAAGAAAAAAAAATAAACCTTGGTAAAAGGTTTCTGGAATCTTTAGAAAACTATCTTTCTTCCATTCAATTAAATCCAAAAATATTTGCAGAAAAATACAAAGAATTTCGACAAGCAATAGTTAATAAATTCCCATTTGTTGTTAT
>JAYEOP010000116.1 GCA_034723125.1 Bacteroidota bacterium
AAAAAATTCAACTTTTGTTTTCAAATGAACTTATTGAAGAATTTATTAAAGTATCTAAAAGACCTAAATTTAAAAAATATTTTACAAATGACGATATTGAAAGATTGCTTGAAACATTTAATTCTTATGGGAAATTAATTGAAATAGAATCTGATATAAATGAATGCAGGGATGTAATACTAAACTGCCATCAAGATACTGAAAATAAAACATTTCTTTTCGCCCTGTTTTTATTCAAAAAATTATTCCGTAGCCACAGCTATGCAAGAATTTTGTGAAGAAAAACAAAACAAAAATAATTTATTTTCTTAATCAGCATCTTAATAGCGGTTTAGTATAAGGGATAATTTTTTATTGAATTTGGCAATTGATGGTAAAGCAGATTATTTATTATCAGGAGATAATGATTTACTTGAGATGTTAAAAATAAAAAACACCAAAATTATTTCTATCACTAATTTTCTGGAAATAGTAGAATAAAGAACACCCCACTAATACGCAAAAGCTATCGGGCAAGCAATTTTTGATTTATTTTATTATTTTTATGCTTTATAGATATATGCAAATATCAACTAATAAATCATGATGATTTTGGATTACAATCCAAAATAACTATAATAATTATGGATTACAATCCAAAATTATTATATTTGCAGTATGATAAAAAGAGAATTAACAGAAATTATAAAGCAGAAATTTTTTAAGAACAAAGCTATTATAATTACAGGACCAAGACAAGTTGGCAAAACTACTTTGGTAAAAGCTCTTGTTGAAGATGCTGGGGAAGCAATTATTTGGTTTAATGGAGATGAACCAAAAATACCACAATTATTTAGTGAGATTTCCTCTGCAGAGATGACTCAATTGTTTGGTAAAAATAAAATTGTTGTAATTGACGAAGCACAACAAATTGATAATATTGGAACAGTATTAAAATTAATTGTAGATAATATTCCTGAAGTTCAGTTAATTGCAACAGGCTCATCATCATTTGACCTTACTAATAAGCTCAGTGAACCTCTGACAGGGCGAAAATTTGAATATTTACTTTATCCCATTTCATACAATGAACTTGTAAATGAACATGGTAAATTAAAAGAAAAGCAAGAGTTAAATTTGCGTCTTATTTATGGCTCATATCCTGAAATAATAACAGAATTTACTGATGCTTCCGAAACATTAGCTTGGCTTTCTGATAGTTATTTATACAAAGATTTACTTAAATTAGAATTTATTAAAAAACCTTCATTATTAGTAAAGTTACTGCAAGCCTTGGCATGGCAATTAGGAAGTGAAGTTTCGTATAATGAAGTGGCGAGAACAATAGGTTCTGACCCAAAAACCGTAGAGAAGTATATTGATCTTTTGGAAAAGACTTTTGTTGTGTTTCGATTACCTGCTTTTAGCAGAAACATTAGAACGGAATTAAAAAAATCAAGAAAAATTTATTTCTATGACAATGGTATTCGTAATGCTATTATTGGTAATTTCAACCGAATTGAAATGAGAAATGATGTTGGTGCATTATGGGAAAACTATCTTATTAGTGAACGAATAAAAGTGCTTGAATATAAAAGAATTCGAGCAAATATATTTTTTTGGAGAACAACACAACAGCAAGAAGTTGATTATGTTGAAGAGCGTGATGGTTTATTAAATGCTTATGAATTCAAATATAATCCTAAAAAAAGATCTAGTTTATCAAAAACATTTCAATCAGCCTATCCCGAACATATTTTTAAAGTAATTAATAGCAAAAATTATTCGGAATTTTTAATTTGATAAATTGTTCATAATACTTTGGTATTATATTTTATACCGAAAGGTTATCATGTAACAGAAAATAAATTTTCTTAACATGCTAATCCATCGGCATAATACCAGATTCTTTTTAATTAACCTGATGACGGTTTAGTATTACCTTTAGGATTTTAACAATAATAAAAAAAAACCACAGACAAAAATTTTATTGTCTGTGGTTCTTTGTTTGTAGATATTTAGTGTATTATCTGAAATGCTTTTGAATCAATAATTTTATTTTCTGAAATTATTTTGTAAAAATAAATTCCATTATCAATTGAAGAAGTATTTATTCTTACTTCTGTATTTCCTGAATTAATAATTTTCTCAATAATAATTCTTCCTTTTGTATCCATTATTTGAAGTGTTGTTTTGCTTTTAAAGCTTCTTAATGGAATTATGGTGTAATCGTTTGCAGGGTTAGGATAATTTGAATTGAGAGTTTTCATTTTTTCATCAAAAACATCAAGAGTTATTTTTCCATGAAACCAGTCATGAGTAAGTGTCATTACCTCATTTCTAATATTATCATCTGATATCATTTCTAAGCTAAAACCAAGATAAACTGTTTTGTAATCTTTTACATGACTCCTGATTGCAGCAATTTTTGAATTAGAGTATTTTAAGATTGGCACACCTTGTCCGTTAACAGCAAGACGATCAGGATACATATATGCATTTCCATCATCCGACTTTCCGTATCTGTTAATTAGTGCTGAATTACCAATATCACCATAAAGTTCATCTCCTGCTGAAATTAGTAAGTTGTCAGAAGGACTACCATCATTAATGAAATTTGCATGAAGATAATTTTGAATAAAAGCTTTTGTATTGGCTGTACCATATCCATTATCATCCCAGTTGTCCCATCCAATATCTTGTCCTGATATCATCAAGTTTCCACCATTAGTAAGGAAGGTTGAAAAATCACTTGCAAGCTCATCGGAAAGTGATGGGAATGACCATCCTACATTGTAGTAAATAGCTTCAATATCAGTTAAAGCATTATTGCTTTCTGCAAGCATGTAAACATTTGAATTTGTAATTCCGTAAGTAGTATTATTTGCATTATCAAGTCCATCAGTATAAAATTGCTGAAAAGTATTTGCCATTGTATCACTTCCATCTCCCCATGATGAACTGTTATTTACAATAAGGTCGGTTACACCTGACACTACATAAACTTTGATTTCTTTAGTACCTGCGGTTGGGTTTGAAACCGATGACATTGTTAAAGTGTATTCTGCAAATGCAGGAGTACCTCCGGGAGTAACAGAAATGCTAATACTTTCATTTGTTCCGTTATCAAGAGATATTGTTGCATTTGTTGTATAATCATTTCCTTTAATATTATATGAAGCAGTCCAATTTACAGGAGCATTTGAAGTTAATGAAAAATCAAAATCGCTGGAATTTGCAAGGCTACTAATTGCAGCCATATCAAAAGTTACTGCTTGTGATGCCGATGATTTTTTAACAGCTATTGAAGGATCGGAAAATTCACCAATATAAATTTCAGTACTACCGTCATTTGAGCCATTTACTGCAACATCCTGAACTCCTGTGTATATTTCCTGATGAGATTCTGCAACAAAAACTGCAACATCACAATTATTAATATTCCAATCAGCAGGAATTGTGTCGCTATAAACTTTTGTAAAAAAGGATCCTTGAGAGGTTGTTGTTATTTCATCTCCCCATTGACCTGTCATAAAACTTCTAAAAATATGTTTGTGGTCATAATTGTTTGTGTTTCCGTTTCCGTAATCTGTTTGATAACCAAAAACATGATTTTCAAGAAGCACAATATTGAGATAGTTTGTTGATTTAGGACTGTTATCTGTATAATATGCTTCTACGGTAACTGTTAACACTCTTGTTGTTGTGTCAAATTGAGATTGAAATCCAACGTTTACTACTGATTTTTGAGGGAATATTTTTAATGCGGCAAAAAACCATGCCGAACGACTCATTGAAGTTTTATTCGGATCTATTTCAGGAAAAACGTGTCTGTTTACCGTTCCCGAAGGATAGCCTGATACATTTGCTTGAGCAACAAGATTATCACCAAATTCAGTTCTAAAATCAGGTTCTCCTGCATTTGGTACAGCATAACCACCTGCGTGGATGTTTACTAAAACAACTCTGTTCGGATTTGCATCACTTAAAGCTTGAGCTCTTGCATGTCCATCAGGGCAGTAACCACAGTGAATACCTGTGTATTCTTCTAAAACAACATTCTTTTGTTGCGGTATTGTTGTTACAAAGGTTTGAGCATTTACATTGTGAATAAATAAAATGCTTGTAATGAGAAATAATAGCGAATAAAAATGTTTCATGATGATTTTCTTTGTGTTAGTTTAAATAAAGCTTAAGGGGGGTTCTATAAATACATTTCTTTTAAGAAACAAAGATAATGAATAAAATGCAAGGCACAAATTTTTTTGAATAGCATTCCGCGTGTCGCTGAAGCTTTAGCGGAGGCACAAGCTATTGAGAAAAATTTTAACGCAGTCAGATTGTTTATTATCTTTGTTCCCAAAGGGTTTTCAGAGTTTTTCATATACTTCTTCAAAAATTTTTACATTATCTCGATAGTGCTTCAAATTTTTTCA
>JAYEOP010000117.1 GCA_034723125.1 Bacteroidota bacterium
CTTTAAGATCAACCATTCGGATTTCCTTCATTATACTCTATTTTTATTTCATTAAATAATTTTCAAAATTAATATAGAAAGAGAGAATATGAGAATTTATTTCAAGAAAAGAGTTTATTGCAGGATGCAGGATGCAGGATGCAAGATACAGGATGCAAGATGCAGGATGCAAGATACAGGATGCAAGATACAGGATGCAAGATGCAGGATACAGGATACAGGATACAGGATACAGGATACAGGATGCAAGATGCAGGATACAAGATGCAGGATACAGCAATCCTTAACTAAATATTCGCCTTAAGAATGATTTTTTTGGAATCTCATCTTCATCATCCTCATAATATCCATAGCCATGTCCGTAACCATAGCCATAACCGTAGCCATAACCATAGCCGTAGCCATATCCGTAACCATAACTATAGCCATAATATCTTTCATCAACTTTTACATCATTGATTAAAACACTTAATCCTTTTAGATTCTTCTTTTCAATATCTTTAATTATTGAAGCAAATGCTTTTTTATGAGTGTGATTCTGGCGTACAATATAAACTTTTGCATCTGCATATTTCATAAGAAGTACTGCGTCTGTAACAAGACCAACAGGAGGAGTATCAATTACAATATAATCATAGATTTCTCTAAGTTTTTCAAAAAACTCGTCTGTTTTATCGAGTGCTATTAGTTCAGATGGGTTTGGAGGAACCGGACCTGCAGATATCATATCCATATTTTCAACAGAAGTATGTTGGATAATATCTTCAACATCACATTTTGATGCAAGAAAAGTACTTACACCACTAATATTAACAAGACCAAAATCCTGGTAAATCCTTGGTTTTCTAAGGTCAAATCCAATAATTACAGTTTTCTTTCCATTTAATGCAAATATTGAAGCAAGATTCATTGCTGTAAATGTTTTACCTTCACCAACTAAAGAAGATGTAACCAAGATTGTTTGTGTTTCCTTACCTTCACCATAGTATTGTAAATTTGTTCGTACAGAACGAAAAGATTCAGCAATAGCAGATTTCGGAGCATCTTTAATTACAATATTTGTTTGCTTGTTATTATGAATGATATGACCAATAATAGAAATATTTGTTGCCTTCTCAACATCAGACCTTTCAATAACTTTATCATTAAGAAAATCCTTCATATAAATAAATGCCCCTGGTATAATTAGCCCAAGAATCAATGCAATCATGTAAGTCATTTTGGGTTTTGGTGCATTTTGTGAAACCATCTCGGGTGGGTCAATCACCTCGTTTTCAGGAACAACAGCAGCTTTTGCAATTTGTGCTTCAGATTGCTTTTGAAGAAGGAAGGTATAAAAACTTTCATTTAACTCATATTTCCTCTGGAGTTTCAACATATCCTGTTGTGTTTTAGGCAATTCCTTTAAACTTCCTGTAAACCTAGCAATACGATTATTAATATCATCAATAGCAATTTGTGTTGTATTCAATATATTTTCAATATTTTCTAAAATTGCATTTTTAATACTTCCAATCTTCAAATCCAATTCATCTACAACCGGGCTTTTTTTCTTTGAAGTATATAGTGCCTCTTCTCTGTCTGAATGAAGTTCAATTAATTTTCCAACTAATTGAGCCAGTAAATCATCCTCAATTCCTAAGGTTGCAGGTACTACAAGTTTTTCAATAGCCTTATTTTCATTAATGTAATCCTTTAAATAACTATAATATTTCTGTTTTATTAATATCTGAGTTTTCTCTTTTTCAATGTCCTGAATATTCTCAAGCATTGCTTGACTCTGAAACTCAAGATTTAGAATGTTATTATTTTTTCTAAATCTTTGCAATTGTACTTCTGCATCCTCAAGTGAATCAGTAATACTCTTCAATTGAGAATTAATAAAATCAATTGTATTTACAGAAGTTGCATATTTAAGTGCCAATTCTCTCTCAATATATACATTAGTTAGTTCATTTAGAAAATCTTTTGTCTTTTCAACATTATTACCGTCAGTAGTTATTTTTACAACAGAAGCACCCTCTCTTTCAGATTCAATTTCAATTCCGGGAGCAATTAAAGTGTTTACATTATTAAATATAAATGAATATTCTTCATCTAAAATATTTTTAATATCAATATTATCTTTTAATTTTACTTTAAACTTATAATTACCTTTATTCAGTATTATTTTGTTTAATTGAAATTCATCTGAAAAAGAAAATTCAGGTAAAATATTTTTAACTTTGTCTTTACTAAAATTATATACTTGTACTTCTTCCCCATCAGCTTTAATTTGTATTTTTCCTTGAGAGAGAAATTTAATATAAAATTTAACATCTATTAGTTGCGGATGAAAAGAATCATATTCAACAATAAAAGGTGTTGATTTATATAATTCATTTGAAACAAAATTATTCTCCTCGAAATAAGTTACATCAACATCTAATCTTCTAAAAGCTTCATTTCTTAATGTTTTTGATTGCAAAATTGCAAATTCATTTTCAAAATTTTTATATCCTGCAAACAATTCAAATCCGGGCATAAAATTATCCCTTGCATTTCTGTTATTCCACGAATCATCAGTTATAAGTAGCATAGTACTTACCGAATAATTTGCTTTAGTATATTTATTTATGAAATATGCAACTACAATTGATAAAAATCCTGCAATAACAAAAATATACCAAAAACGTAATATTTTAAAAAAAAGGATTTTTATATCTATACTTTCTTCTTTATCTTGAAACTCTTGTAAATTTTCCACAGTTAAAATTAATTATTTTGTATAATTTATAAGTAAAATTAATGAAACGATTGATGATAAAATTGAAACGAACTCAGCTAATTTAAAATTCGCTAATCCAAAGGGTTTGGATGCCATTGGTGAAACATAAATAACATCATTAGGCATTAAATAAAAGTATTCGGATTGAAGCAATTCTTTATCTGTAAGATCAAGGTAGTGTATCTCGGAACCTGTTTCTGTTTGTCGTATTAAAGCTACATTTTCCCGATTTCCATAATCTGATAAATCGCCAGCCATTCCAATAACTTCAAAAATTGTAACCCTGTCATTAAAAATATCATAATGACCAGGACCATTTACTTCTCCAAGAACAGAAACCTTAAAATTAACTAATTTTATTACAACAGTAATATATTTCAAATACTCAGAAAGTTCTTCTTGAAGGAGTATTTTTGCTTCATCAATTGTAAGTCCCTCAACTGCTATTTCTCCAATATACGGAAAATCAATATAACCTGAATCACTAACAGAGAAACTCATTAAATAAGCACCTCCGTATTGAATATTCATTCTATTTTGATTATCACCTCCCATGGCATTAAAAACCTTAGCAGTTTCTTCATCAAGACTTAATACACGAATGTACAAATCATCACCCGGTTTTATTTTATGTTGCTGTACAGCTGTTGTAAATTCATTTTTTACAGTAGCTTCTTCTTTATCTTGTAAATAAAGAATTTTCTTCTGAGGAATACAGGATGAAAGAAGTATTGCAACAATGAAAAACATTGGAATTTTATTCAATATTCCTTTATGCAAGTTCTTTAACTTTTTAATCTTTTTTAATAACATACTATTTAACTTCAAAAACGAATAATTTGTTTAATTTTGTCTAAAATGACAAGTTTGCAAAGGTATGATTTTCTTTTATTTTTTTAATATTTAATTTTTTTTATTTAAATTTTATACTAATGCCTGTCATGATATGCCTTTGAGCAAGGTATCTTGCAGGATTATCAGGCGGGATATTATCCGACCTTGGGTCACGTGGGTCATTGTAAACAGGATTACGCCATTCAGTAGGCACATTATCTCCGTATTCATAGCCCATACCTGTTACAGGATTTACTATTGCAGCATTTTTATTATTTAAAATATTTGTTATTTCTAAAGTCCAAGCAATATTTACATGCTTAAGACTCCACCATTTTTCAACATTCATATCCAACCAAAACCAATTTTTGCCTGTTTCGGAATATCGTGCATTCGGGTCGCTATTGTATTCAAAAATAGGTCTGCCTGAATAAGTTTCGTAGCCTGTTAAAATGTAGGGAGTATAACGTTTCCCCGAGCGATAAATACCTTCAACATAAAATTTTAGATGGTTTAACCAGCTTTGATTAAAAAGACCTGATGCATTATTTACGATAAATAAGGTATTAAATTTAATATCCAGAGGTCTGTCCCAAGGTAATGGATACTCTTTCGTATCCTCTCGATTACCTGAATTAATAATTTCTTTTAATGTTTCGGAAGCGGATGAACTTTGCCCTGTTGCTGTCATATATCCAAAAGAAAGCTGCCCACGAAACCATTTTTTTACTCTTTTTATATAGGAAAGTTCTAACCCACGAATTCGTGCATAATCCGAATTTATTCTCATTGTTCTCGTTACTTCTCTTCCTGTAACATCTTTAACCTGTATGGATGCAGAGGTAATAAAATCGTATTTATCTTTCCAGAAAGCAGAAAAATTTAGAGCATCATCTGATGTTATTTGAGAACGCAAACCAATTTCGTAGGAGATATCAACTTCAGGATCAAGGTTTGGATTTCCTATGAATGAAAGAGTTGAACGGTCAGTAAATTGAGGATCTAAACCTGTGTAAAGATATGAAGGGTGTGGCAAAACCGTGGAATGTCCGTAATTAAAATATAAAACCTGATTTTCCTTTACAGGAAATGATGCAGATACTTTTGGTAAAAATCTTAGTTTATACCTTCTATTTCCAATCTTAGTTGTATTTTCTTTGTAAGCTTCTCTAATCTCATCACGAATAGGTGCATCAGAATTGTCAACAGCTTCATCAACAAATTTCCCTGGTGACCAATACTGAAAACGACCACCAACCAAAGCAACAAGTCCGAGAAATTTATATTTATCAGAGAAATATAAAGCTCCTGTAATTGGTTTTACTTTCCAAATATCACTTATTTCTCCTAATCTGAAAGATTGAGAATATGTTCCATCTGCAAGTTGAATTGGTGCTCCTATCCATGGTTTTTTAATATCAATCCATTGTAAAAATTGATGCTTTGCTTCAGCACCAAAAGTAAGCTTGTTTTTGGAATCTTTTGAATATAAATATCCTGAAATTTTTAAAGTATATTCTTCAACAATGTGATCATGCCAAAGTGTTGCTATTCCATTGTTATTGTACAATCCTGGTGAAGATAGTGTAAATACAACATCATCTTCAGGATTAAAATACTCAGATGGAAACTCTCTGATTGATAAAGGCTGAAACTCGGTATTAACAACATCAGGTCGCCATTGCCGACCATTTGCATCACCTCTTAAATGCACAAAAAGTCTTGAGATAGTTGCCTGATATGAAAAACGATTTCCCGGTGTATGATTCCACCTTAAGGTTTGCAAATTTGATTCATGTGTAAATGTGGAAGCATTATCAGGGTCGAGATGAAATGAAAATTGATAACCCGGTAAATATGAAACATCATTTCCTGTTACTCTCAGCATATTTACATCCTGATTGATATTCATTGATTTTAAATATGAAAAAGTAATTCTTTTTTTTGGGTCTAGGTCATAATTAAATTTTAAAAATCCAGACCATCTGTTATCCTGATATGGTGTCCAAAAACTACTGTTTACAATTGAAGAATTTATTTGGTCGGCAGGATTTTTTGTAAATTCATCACTTAAATTAAACCTTAAAGAAGTATAATAACGGAATCTTGGTTCTGCTCCAGGAAGAAAGTTTTCCAGCTTTTTACCAGGACCTCCAAGATTAAACTCAAATACTTGTTGATTAAAGCAAGATTGATAATCTTTATTAAAAGCGAAATTATCTCTCTTGTAAGAAACAGATGCTAATGTTTTTTTTCCGCCTGTTTTTGTTTTTGTATTTACTGTTCCTGAAGTGCTATTTCCATACTCAACATCAATTCCACCTGTGCTTACATCAAGCTCTTTTATTGAATTTGAACCAATTGCAAGTCCCATACCTGTACCTGCTAATGGATCTTTTGCTGAAACACCATCTATATAAAAGCCTGTTTCGTAGGTTCTTCCTCCGCGTATTCTTAAACCTGATGAGGAATTAATAACTCCTGCTTGAGAATTTAACAAGCCTGAAATATCTCTTACAGGAGCTGCTTCAATTTTTTCAGAAGATATTCTTGATTCGGTTCTTGATTGTTCTAAATCCACTAGTGGTTTCTTGCCAATGATAACAACTTCTTCATCAATTGTTAAGGATGTTGGAGGCAATGCTACATCAAGTTTTTTTTCTTCTCCTTTTGTTAATTTTATTCCTGTAAGCACAGTTCTTTTATAGCCAATATATGTTATATCAATACTGTAAACTCCAGCCTTAACCCCTGTTATTCTATACTTTCCATTAATATCTGTTGCAGCACCTTTTGAGGTTCCTTTAATAAATACGTTAGCTCCAATTAATGGGTCAGCATTACTTTTGTCGGTAATTCTCCCATAAATATTCGCACTTTCTTGCGAAAAAGCTATAAATGAAAATATCATTAATAAAATAATGTAGGAAGCTCTTAGGTAGTATTTCTTTATTTTCACTTTCACAAATATATGGGTACTATGCGTTTTAAACTTCAATTATGTTCATGCCAAATTTAAAATTTTGATGCATTAAGTCAATGATTTTTGTCAATATTTTTTCATCCTTAATAAAATCTTTATTCTTCAACTCAAGTATTACAACTTTACTGTTTAACAATGTTTTAAAATACTGGAGATAAAGCTTTTGTATATCATCCAAATATTCCAACGAGATATTTTGCTCAAAACTTCTTCCCCTTATTATAATATTTTCCTTCAACACTTCTACAGGTCTATGCAAATAAATAATTAAATCCGGCTTTAGCAATTGCTCTTCAAAAGCTTTGTACAAATTGTAAAATGCTTTGTATTGCTCTGAATCCAAATTATTTCTTGCAAACAAAAGGGACTTTACAAAAATATAATCCGAAACGAATATTTTGTTAAAGAGGTCTCCTTTTGATAATTCTATTTTCTGTTGCTGAAATCTTTCAAATAAAAAACTTATTTCCAGAGGAAAAGCATAACGGTCAGGATTTTTATAAAATTTTTCAAGAAAAGAATTCTTAGCAAACTCCTCAAGTATTAATTTCCCTTCAAACTTTTCTGCAATTATTTTTGAAAGCTCGGTTTTACCTGCTCCTATTGTTCCGCTAATCGCTACATAACTGTACATCTAGTTCTTAATAAGTTTTTTATCAACAATATTTACACTTAAATTATCAGTACATTCCTCCAGTAATTCAGAAATTTCTTTTTTTAACAAAGGATGAACAAATCCATTTGATATTTCGGATAAGGGAAGTAAAACAAATTTTCGATTCTGAATATTAGTATGAGGAATTATTAGGTTTTCCGTATTAATTATTTGTTCATTAAAAAACAGAATATCAATATCTAAAATTCTCTCACCCCATTTTTCATATCTCACTCTTCCTGCTTTATTTTCTATTTCATTAAGTCTTTTTAACAATTCTTGAGGGGATAATTTTGTTTCAACAAATAGTGCTTGATTTAAAAACTCCGGTTGGTCTGTTTTACCCCAAGGGTCGGTTTTATATATCCTTGAAGTCAATAAAATCTTTCCTATTTGTTCATTAATTAATGGTATAGCTTTTTCGAGATTAGAAAAACGATTCCCAAGATTAGTTCCAAGTGATAGATAGACTTTATTCAAAATCATTTCTATTATTTAAAAAATGTTAATTGTTTTCATATTTGAAAATTCTTTTAATCCTACATCTGAGAGCTCTCTCCCAAATCCTGATTTTTTCGTTCCTCCAAATGGGAGTCGAGGGTCAGATTTTACCATTCCATTAATAGCTACTGTTCCCACCATAATTTTTCTCGCTAACATTTTTGCTTTTTCAATATCCTTTGTCCATAATGAAGCACCCAATCCAAGTTCGGTATTATTTGCAAGCAAAATCGCTTCTTCATCATTCTCTACTTTAAAAACAGGAGTTACAGGACCAAATGTTTCTTCACTAAACAATGGCATTCCCTCTTTAATGTCAGTTATCAGAGTAGCTTTGTAAAAATTACTAGCTTTTTCTAATCTTTCTCCTCCGACTACAATTTTTGCTCCCTGCTTAACTGATTTGTTAACTTGCTCCTCAAGTTCAGCAATTAAAGTCTTAGTTGCAATAGGACCTATATCCGTACTACTTTCCATTGGGTTTCCAATAGATAACTTTTCAATTTTACTTAGATATTTTTTTACAAATTCATCAAAAATATTTTTGTGAACAATAAATCTTTTTGCCGCAATGCAACTTTGACCGCTATTGTTCATTCGTGAAGAAACACCTACTTCAACAGCAGTATCAACATCAGCATCATGAAGCAAAATAAATGAATCATTACCACCTAGTTCTAAAATACTTTTTTTAATATTTTTGCCTGCGGCTTGTGCAACCATCGAACCAGCATATTCACTACCTGTGAGCGTTACTCCCCAAACATAATCACTTTCAATTACTTTTTCAGATTGTTTGTAATTAATAAATAAATTTTGAAAAACGCCTTTAGGTACTCCTGCTTTTAAAACAACTTCTTCAATTTTCTGAGCAGATCCCGGAACATTTGATGCATGCTTTAAAACTGCTGCATTTCCTAAAATCAAATTTGGAATTAAAAATCTAAAAACTTGCCAATAAGGAAAATTCCATGGCATAACTGCATAAATAATTCCCATTGGTTCATAAACGACATAGCTTTCTTTTGCATTACTTTTATAAACTTCTTTACTCAACAATTGCTCTGCATTTTCGCAATAGTAATTGCACAATAAAATGCTTTTCTCTATTTCTGCTCTTGCCTGTGTTATTGGTTTGCCCATTTCAAGGGTAATATTCTTTGCATGCACTTCCAAATCATTCTTTAGATGTTTGGCAATTTTCTTCACATACAAAATTCTATCTTTTAGCTCTAATGCAGACCATTTTTTAAACTGTTTATTCCCTAGTTCAAGCTTTTCATTTAGTTCGCTGTTACTAATTGTTTTATACTCTTTAAATATTTTCCCATTTACAGGATTTATTGATTTATAACTCATTTTTTAATAATCTTTTAAGTCGTTGTACTAATTTTCTTTGTAATTAATTCTTCAATCCATTCAAATAAATCATCTGGTTTTAATGACCGCCAATTAGCTTTATCAAATCTTTCTTCAAACATAATGTAGTAATCAATATTATTAGTGATAAATTCATTAACAACGTGATCTCTAAAATTAATTCCAACTATCCATCCGTCATCAATTTCATCAAACCACTCAGCATAATAATCATCCATATCGCAATGTAAATTCATAACATTTTCTCCGATTAAGATAAATTTATTTATCCCTTTTTCAGCTAAAACATCAGTTACATTACTTTTAAGGTACATTATATCATTTGTGATGCAATCATTCCATTCACCTATCAATTCAATAATTGCATAATTTTTATTGTAATCCGCATAAATAATTTTCAGATACAAAGTAGAAGACCCGAATTCGTCCCACTGTGGGTGGATACAATAATTATAAACTGTATTTTTAAATCCAAATTCACTATATTCACGTTGATAGAAAGGCGAATTTTCATCTTCCTCAGAAACATAATAATAACGCCACATAAAAAATGGTTCTATCTCGTGCATAGCAAAAATAAATTTTAAAGCAAATTTAAATGGAATTTCAGCTATTCCCTAATTGAATTTGTAGAAATTTAAAAACAAGTTGTAAAATTCTGTTTTAAAAAAAGACAAAAAAAAATCCTGCCGTTTAAAACGACAGGATTTTTGTATTATTAATTATCTTAACTATTTGCTAAGAACAATTCTCTTAAGTATTGTTTTACTTGAAGTTTGAACTTTAACCATGTAAACACCGGCTGCTTCATTACTCATATCAACTTCAAATTTTTCTGAAGTTAAAAGTCCTCTGTTTACTACAGTTATCTCTTTTCCTAGCATATCAACAACGTTAATAACTACTTCTTCTTTAGTTGAAAGTGTAACATCAATTACAAACTTAGATTTTGTTGGGTTTGGATAAACTTCAACTTTTGTATTAGAAGCTTCCTCAACACCAATGTTTGTATGTACAACTTTTACAAGACGTACAATTGAGGCACAATCGTTATTTGAAGGATCAGTTGCTGTATAAATAACTTTGTAAAGTCCTTCAAAATTAACATCAACATTACTAAATGTATCAATAATTAGTTCTGACTCAGGATAATAATTATCAACTACATTATAACCTTTGTCAGTGTATGCTGTCCATCTTTCAACAGAAGTATAATCGTCTCCTATCAATGTAAGTTCAGCACATTTGATGTCAACTACGTTCACAACTCTTGCAATCATTGAGCTTGTATTTCCAGCTGCATCTTTTACATAGTAGAAAATTGAGAATAATCCAATTGAATCAGGTGATGTTTGTCCTTCAAAATATTTGTAATAAGTACCTGAAGTGAAAACTTCAAATCCTGAATGTGAATTATCATTAATATTAACACCAGGATCAACAAATGGTTCATTAACTTCAGTAACAATTTCACTGTATCCTTTGAGTGTAATTACAGGAGCTGTACTGTCCCAAACTATTACTGTTCTACTAATTGTATTTGGTCCATTTCCTGAAGCATCAGTTACAGAGTAAGAAATTGTGTAAGTTCCTATACTTGTTGTATCAACCAATCCATCAACTGAATAAGTAATCTTATTAGTTGGCCAATAATTATCAGAATAATTAACACCAGCCTCATTATAAGGAGTCATTATTTCTACATAAACAGGATTGTCTCCAAGCAATTGAATATCAGGAGCAGCTCCATCAGAAACAACAACTACTCTGTTTTTAGAATCTGATAATCCTTGATTATCTTCAACATAGTAAGATAAATTATAAGTACCGAGTTCGTATGTATTAACATAACCTGTTACCACAACTTGGTCGGTAATATCACCATCTGCTTTGTCATAAGCTGTGTATGTTGTATCGTTCAATGGCTTATTAACATTTGCAAATAAAGTATCACTTAGTGTAATTACAGGTGGTGTATTATCTTCAGAAATAACCACTAACCTCTTTTTAGTTAGTGCACAGTTTCCTAAGTTATCACAAACATCATAAGTTACAAAATAACCACCAACTGTGTTAACATCAACATTATTAACAGTAACAATTAGAGAATCAACGTTACCCATTAGATTGTCAATAGCAGTAGCACCTGCATCTGTATAATCATATCCAACTTCAGAATAAACTGTATCCTGTCCTATGATAGTAAGTACAGGCGGTACATTATCATCAGAAATAAATATTCTGTAATCTTCATATTCACCAAAGATAATTGGTCCACAAGGATCTAAAGCAAATCCTGAATATAAAGCAGCAACTCTCATTGTGTTACCACCTAACTCAGCATTTACAGGTACAGTAAATGTTCCTTTCCATAAAGATGTACGTTTTCCAATTTCTGATGCTACTAGTTCACCTTGATCGGTAAAATCTCCATCATTATTATAGTCAATCCAAACAGCTCTATCCATAGCATTGAAGGTTGTATTTCTTTCCATTGTTATTTCAAAAGCCTGATTTAGAATAATTGTTGTTGAATAATTATTAGTATAATTTGTATATCCTTCAATACCAATTGAACTATAATTATCAATATCCCCCATTTTTACATGGCTAATACCAACATCAAGATGGTTATTCATTACTAATGGAGTACAGTAAATTTTTGGTTTAATGTATTTTATTTTAGTAACTGTTGTAGAATATTTTGCTGAGTTAGTGTTTGACACTTTAACTGAAACATCATAATAACAAGTATCGGTAAAAACAATCTGTGGGTTTTCACTATTCGCAGTTGTAGTATTTGCAAAATAGTATTTATTAGGTGTAATTGTCCACTCCCATTCATCTACACAAGAAAGTCTGTTTGCCTCAGTAGAAAATGTAACAGCATCCTGATTAACAACAGGTTTTGTAACATCAGCAGTAAATTCAGCATTTTGGGGATTTGTTTGTGGATTTATAAGCACAATCAATTTTTGCATAGTATCTATTCCGCCACAATTTTCAGCTAGTAGCTTTGATCTGTAATTTGCAGTAATACCGGGGAATGAAGTATTAAATACTCCATCAATAGTATGGTCATCAATCACTCCATTTCCATCATAATCCCAACTAAATTTAGTAAACTGGAAATTTGCTATTGAAGTATTTTCATAAAATACAGGGTAAACAATACATGAAGTATCTTCAGTTTCAAATCCTGCTTGAGGTGGCACATAAGTTTTTTGACCAACACTTGCCCATTCAAGTTTAAATCCACTGGCAACACTACCTACGCTTTCAAATTCAATATATACCATTCCACTTTCTAATGCTAATAAAATTGTATCAAAACGAGCATCATTCATCATACCTGTAATACCATTTACACCATAATCCGTAACATCCCATAATGGAGTACCTCTGTTACTTGCACCGTCATACAATCTTAAAAATGCATTTGTACCAAGACTAAATTCTTGGAATGTAATTTTTACATCATCACTACAAGGCTTAATAAGATATGTACAATTTTTGTAAGTTCCATGATTTCCAGAACCTCCATCATCATAAAGGTTACCATAAGGGCGTGAACTTTCAAGATATTGTCCACACATTACATCACTGAATTTTACATTTATGTAATCTATTTTTGTTTCTTTTGGACTTGTTCCAGAACCATTTTTTGAAGTAAGAGATACTGTATATGATCCCGGATAATTAAACACAATCTGAGGGATTTGATCAAATGAATCTGTAGAATTTGTGTAGTAGAATGATTTTTCAATAGTATTTGTATTTGGGTCTAATTTGGTATAAGGAGAAACCTCCCATGTCCAAGAAGTAGGACAGTTATCAGTAAGGTCAATTAGTTCAATTACTTCACCTACTTCCACTACGTTTTTATCTGACATAAATTCACTTAAAGGTGCTACCGTTGGGGAATCAATATAAATAGCCTTTGTAATTGTATCTGTTTGAAAACATGTTTGCATAAGTAATGAAACAGTATCATATCCTAGAGTTGTAAATGAATGAGTAAAATTAAAATCATTAGTTTGAAAAACACCATTAAGATACCATGCAGAAACATGCGGTTCTTCTTCAATACCTGTGTTATAAAATGTTACAGGAGTAATAAAACACATTGTATCCTGAGCAATAAAATCAAGTGATTGAGCAAGGTGTGCAGGCTCATCCGCTCCAACATAAGATTGAAGTTGACATCTCATATCGTCATCAACATCTACATCAGGATATGCATAAAAATTACCTACTTTTCCATAAGAACCTTCAATAAGGTGAAGATTTGATTGTGAAACAATTTCAGGGTCTTCTTGATCCCAAGAATGTTGATCATGTGTTCCTACATAAGATGTATTGCTTTTAAAACTATTTAAATTATAATAATAACTATTATAATTATAAAATAATGAAGTTGTAGAACCCGGATGGAAATACATATTATAGTCAACAGAAGAAATATTGTAAGGTCTATATAAAGATATCATTATTGTATTTCCTGTACTTATAAGAATATTATTTTCAACTTTAGTATTATTTGCATAATAATATATATAAATACCTGCATAGTTATAATAATGATATGAGCCATCAACCCAAATAGTATTGTTCAGATAATTAGTATTGTATGTATAGTAACTATATATTCCTGTTTGATAGGTTGGATCCTGAAAATTACTTATCATATTATTTGCAACAACAGAATGAAAACTGCTGTTATAATAATTGTTTCTATACATGTAAATTCCATATCTACCGGGGCTTATTGTATTGCTAATAATTGTATCAGAACCTCCATAATATGAGCGAATACCGTAAGAAGAATTTGACCTAAAGGAACTTAATGTATTAAATTCCATATTAGTACCTGCACAATAATATGTATAAATACCATAATAATATTGATTCAAAAAAGTATTACCTTTAAAGGTATTGCCATAAACAGTATTATAAGAACTTCCCCTCCAATAAATACCATAGTATCCACCGAGTATTTCATTATCCTCAATTAAGTTATAAAAACCATTATCTCCTGCACCACCTGTTGAAGATTCGCTACTTGTAGCATTAACAACAAGCGACCAACTACCTGTATAAGTATTATCAATCAGTAAGCGACAGCCTTTTATTGTATTATAATCGGCATGATTTGTAAATACTACACAAGTAGCATAAGTAGAACCATCACTAATAATAGACATATCTTTAAATGTAATATAATCAGCACCATTGAGAACTAATGTTGCTCTATTACCACTGCTATTACCTGTAAATATAATTTTCGTTGCATTTTTACCAGCACCAATAAATTGAATTGTGTAATTAGAATTCACACCTGTTATTTCAGGAATTTCAACTTTTTCATTATAAGTACCTGAAGCAACATTAAATGTGACAGCACCTGCAACACCACGAGTGTTAAGAGCAGAAATTGCAGTAGCAAAATCAATAAAATCTCCGTTTCCTGAAGGATCAATTGTATAAATACCATCAAGTCCAATACCTACGCTTTGACACATTTTATCTTCCGTATCGGGATCTTGACTTATCTGTGGATCTATTTCACAACATAAATTATATGTTTGATCAACAGTAATATTCCATTGAGTACTAAAAGTATGAGTTATTGTAGTGCCCGGATTAAAATTAGATGAAAGTGTCATTGATTCCTGAACAGGAGTTCCGCCATTAACTGAATATTCAAAATTTAAAGTAGTTGATGAACTAATTGCATTTAATCCTTTATTCATAACTGTCATTGTAACAGTATTATTTCCAAGTTTTGCAACAGATGGAGTTAAAGCAACAACATCAACATCATAAGGAGGAACTTGATCGGCACCTATCATTACACTACCCGAAGTAGCTCTTGTGTCTCCGTCAACATCATGATCTAAGTTAGTAACACCTGTTAAAGCAGGAACTGTAATAGGTGAACCAATAGGAATAACATGTAAATCGGAATATGAAGTAAAGCCCGGATCAGTACTTACTGAGTTTTGATCGTGA
Source organism: Bacteroidota bacterium (assembly GCA_034723125.1). Classification (NCBI taxonomy): domain Bacteria; kingdom Pseudomonadati; phylum Bacteroidota; species Bacteroidota bacterium. The sequence continues at coordinate 15,133 of JAYEOP010000117.1, forward strand.
GGCCAGTTTATGTATGATTTTGGTGAAGCTTTCCAGCTATTTAAACCGGTGTAATATCCGTTATAATTACTATAAAACCAATAATAAGAACCTGTTTTGTAATAATCATTGTAATCCATTGTAACAGATCTTGGATAATAAAATGCAACAAGCAATGCAGTACCTGTACTTTGAATAATATTATTTTTTATAACAAGATAATAGCTATAACGATATCCGTAAATAGCTGCATTAGAATAAGTGCTTGTTGTACCCTTTACCCAAATATTATTATGTAAAATATTAACACGGTAATTATAATAGTACATATAAATCGCCCTGTTATAACTTGCATCTTGAAAATTCGATATCATGTTATTGGTAATATAAGTATTAGTTGTATTACTATAACGATTTTCATAGCCCATATAAAAAGCATATCGCCCTGGATAAATTATATTTGCGTCAAATATTCCACCAACACTATAATATCTATAAATAGCATAAGCAGATGAGCTTGTAAAACCATGTATAAAGTTGTATTGAATAGTTGTTCCTTGACAGTAATATTGACGGAAACCATAATAATATTGTCCTGTTATTTCATTCCCAATAAATTTATTTCCAATTATTCTACTACTAGTATTAGCTCCGGTCATAGCAATACCAATATAACCACCGTAAATATAATTATTTTTAAATTCATTATAATAAGCATTATATCCATAAGATGAATATGATGTTTCACTACCAGTAATTTGAACAGGGATTTTATAAGAACTACTACTTAATCCAACATTAATATTACAATTTTCAATTAAGTTGTAATCAGCATGGTTACGCATGTGAATACCAACACCATAGCTTGCATTAATAGCTTTAATATCAATATTTTTTAATTGGAAATAATCGGCACCATAAAAAACTACTGTAGCACGATTTGAATAACCTCCGCTATACTGAAGCGTTACCAAAGATTTATCAGAGCCATCAAATGTGATAGTATTGGTAGCACTTGCTCCTGAAACAGAAGTTAGATAAACTCTTTCGGTATAAGTACCCGGAGCAATTGAAAATGTTACCGCACTGCTAACCCCACTAGAATTTAAAGCAGATACAGCAGCAGCAAAAGTTGTGTAATTATTCGACCCACTACCATTAGGATCAATTGTATATGAACCTGATAATTGTGCATTTGCCGAATTTGAAACCAGTAGTAGTGTAAATACTACAAGAGTAGAAACAAAGAGTGTAAAATTTTTCATCATAATATTAGTATTTTTTTGTACAATTTTATGCAATATGTCAATGGATATTATTTATCCATTACCTGCAAATATATGTTTTTTTATTTTACCTACAAGAATTTTTTAAATAAATTATTTATTTATCATTTTTTCTAATTTCTTGAAATAATTTTCTAAAATAAAAGATACAACAACTTACTAAATGGTTAAATTATGGTTTTTATGTTTAAAAGATTGTATCTGTGTTTTTTACAACACTTACCAACTTAATTGAAAGTAACAAAAAAAATCCTGTTACTTTTGTAAAAGTAACAGGATTCTTGA
>JAYEOP010000118.1 GCA_034723125.1 Bacteroidota bacterium
TTGATTTAATAAGTTCATTTTTATTTTCTGCATATTGAGCATATTCAAAGCCTTTTGAAATACTGTATGCACCGGATTCACCTTTTTTGTTAAGTGCTAAAAAACCAACTTGAAATTCTTTATGGTCATGTTGTTTCTTAATAATTCTTTCCACAGCAAGTTTACATGCTTCCTCAGGTGATTTACCTTGTCGCATAAGTTCAACAACGAGATGTGTGCCTGATATTTTTATTACTGCTTCACCTTTTCCGGTTGCAACAGCACCACCGACTTCATTGTCAACAAACATTCCTGCACCAATGATTGGTGAATCGCCAACTCTTCCGTGTAGTTTCCATGCTAATCCGCTTGTGGTACATGCTCCACAAATATTTCCAAATTTATCGAGTGCCAACATTCCTATTGTATCATGATTATCTTTTTCGGGTGTTAAAGGAACTTGATTAGATTCTTTCCATTTATGCCAAATTTCACTTGCTTTATTTGTAAGAAGATTTTCTTTTTTAAAACCATTCATTAAAGAAAAATCTAAAGCACCTTTACCAACCAGCATTACATGAGGAGTGTTTTCCATAACTAATCGTGCTACTGAAATAGGATTTTTTATATGCTCTAAAAATGCCACCGAACCACAATTTCCTTTTTCATTCATGATGCATGCATCCAGTGTAACATGTCCTTCACGGTCGGGAAGTCCTCCATAGCCAACACTCATAACTTTAGGATCGGATTCGGAAATTCGTACTCCTTGCTCAACAGCATCAAGTGCTTTGCCTCCTTTTACAACAATTTCCCATGCTTTCTCATTTGCTACCAATCCATGATTCCATGTGGAAACGACAATAGGTCGTCTGACTTTTCCTGTATTTTTAAAGCTTTTGATTGAAGAGGTTTTGATATTGGATGAGCGAAGAATTGATGCGGGAAAAGAAGCTAAAGCAGTAAGCAGTAATGAATTTTTCAAAAAATTTCTACGTGAGTTCATATTATTTATTTCTTTTCAAGTTTTTGAAAGAGTTCAAAAATAATAATTTTAATCTAAAGTTTGGAAGTTTTGTTTTTAAAAGCTACAGATGTTTAGTATTTATGGAAAGCAGTCTTCAGTCGGCAGTCTTCAGTCCACAGTCCTCAGTTTGTTTGCCTGAATAACGTTGATTTTTTGGTTACTTTTTCCTTTGCGTTCTTTGCGTCTTTGCGAGAAAATATAAACAAATCAGTCTCCAGTCCGCAGTCAACAGTAGGCAGTCTGTGTGCTTGCCTGAATAGGGTTGACTTTTTTTGTTAATTTTCCTCTGCGTTTCTGCGACTCTGCGTTTAAACAGAGAAACAATCCTCCAGTTGCTACTAATTCTTTTTGCTAATTTTTTTAATAAACAACCTTCTTTACAACATCAATTACTGTCCCGTCAACCCATTTTATTGCTGCAATAATTTTGTCTTCTGTTTTTGGTTTTGCAGGTTTACCACAGATTTGTTCAGCTTCATCTTTTAATTCCTTGATTGTTATTATTGGTAGCCCAGAATTTTTTGTTGCTCCGATAAGGTCTTTTCGTAATGGATTTATTGCAATTCCTCTTTCAGTAACAATTACATCAATTAATTCTCCAGGTCCGCAAATCGTGGTTACTTCATCTTTTATAACCGGAATTCTATCTCTAAATAAAGGAATTGGTAGAATTGTTGTTTTCGATAAGAGACAATTTTGCCATCCACCAACACCATGTAGCAAATATCCATCGGAGTGAGTTACAACGTTTGCATTAAAATCAAGGTCAACTTCTGTTGCCCCCAAAACTACAATGTCAACCATTGTATTAAAATTTCCTTTCCCATGATAATTGTAGCTGGTAAAAGGGCTTGTATCTAGGTGATTAGGATTTTCTCTCATTGAACGAACACCTTCCAAATCAAAAGTTTGTCCGTCAAGTATATATTCTATTAGCCCTTCTTCAAGCATTTGGACAAGATATTTATTACTTCCACCACGGGCAAACCTTGCTTTAATGCCACGCTTTCTCATAATATCGCCAAAATAATTTCCAATTGAAAGAGCAGTTCCACCGGCTCCTGCTTGAAAAGAAAATCCATCTTTTATCAATCCTGCACTATCGCAGAATTTTGCTGTTAGTTCAGCAATTAATAAACGGTCGGGGCTTTTAGTAATTTTTGTTGTTCCCGAAACAATTTTTTCAGCTATTCCAATTTGTTTTACTTCTACTGTGTAATCAACATTATTTCCTTGAATTTGCCAAGGAATGCAAGGGAAAGGAATTAAATTATCTGTTGCAACAATAACTCTGTCAGCATATTGAGAATCGGCTAAGGCAAAGCCTAACAAACCACATGCAGAATCACCTGTAACACCATTTGCATTTCCAAAAGGGTCGGCAGTAGGTGCTGCTATTACAGCAATATCAATATGAATATCTCCATCTTGAACCGCTTGATATCTTCCACCGTGAGAACGAAGAACACCAACTCCTTTCATTTTTCCTTCTGATGTAAATTTTCCTAAAGCTCCATTCATGCTTCCTTCAATGTGATGAATTACACCACTTTTAAGATGCTTGATTAATGGTTCATGACATGGGAATGATGCAGAGGGAAACCAAACGAGATTTTTCACTTCAAGTTCGGCAGCAATATCAAAAATTTGGTTTGCAATTAAATCTCCATTACGAAAATGGTGATGAGTGGAAATTGTCATACCATCTTTTAATCCGGCTTTTATTAATGCAGTTTTCAAATTTGGCTGAAGTTTGTTTCCATCCATTGGATAGTCGGAAACACTTCTTATTGGAGGTGCTGCTTTGTTTCCTTTTGGTTTAAATTTTCCAACTCCTTGAAATGCTATAATCTTTTTACCATTAATCTCAGTAGGAATTAATCTGCCAACGGCATTTTTTTTATATTCAGTCATAATTATTTTTTTATTCGTCTTTCCAATTTTTCTTTAATAGAGATGTTGTTATGGCTATGTTAATAATTTTCAAAGCTCTTTTTACAACAGGTGGATCAATCATTTTTGAACCTAATGAAACTGCTGCAAGTCCTTTTTTCTGTGCTTCATCAAATGCAAGAACTATTTTTTTTGCTTTTTCAATATCATCTTTTTCAGGAGCATAGCTCTCATGGATAACAGGTATTTGTCCGGGATGAATGCAACCCATTCCTTCAAATCCTAATCCTTTTGAAATTTTAATTGTTTCTTTTAATCCTTGCATATCTTCAATATCGGAAAAAACGGAATCTATTGCTTGAATACGAGCGGCTTTTGCTGCATTTACAATTGATGTTCTTGCAAAAAAAGATTCGTTTGCATCCTGTGTTCTTTTTGTTCCAATATCAGCAGTGTAATCTTCAAGACCTATTGCTAAAGCCACATTATTTTTTGATGCAGAAGCAATTTCATAAGCATTGATTACGCCAAGGGCACTTTCAATTATTGGCATAAACCAAATCGGATAAGTGATATCTTTATCTTTTTTGAGTTTATTTATTTCTTTATCTACAGTTTTTATTTGCTCTGCCGATTCTACTTTGGGAATAAGTATTAGATTTACATTGTGAGATACAACAAAATTAAGGTCATCAAGTCCTTTTGGTATCTGGTTTATCCTTACCATTCTTTCAGTATCATAAAAATTTACTGACCTTAACGCATTTCTGACAAGAAATTGAGCTTCTTGTTTTTTATCAATAGATACCGAATCTTCAAGGTCTAAAATTATTCCGTCAGAGTTATAAATCCCTGCATTAATGAAAAATTTGGGAGTGTTCCCCGGCAAATACAATCTTGAAAATCGCTTTTTGTCTTTGTCAGTTGGCTTTTTATTTTCATTGACGTTTTCAAGAAGATATTCTTTTTTAGTACTAATTAGTTTTTTTATAGCTCCTTCAAGTCTTGCAGCAATTACAAAGTCAAGTGCTCCTGAATCTTCAATTTGTACTTTTGCATTGTTTATCTCAAAAAATTGAAGAATTTTTAAAACTAATTCTTTGATAGACTTACCATAAAGAATATCAACTTTGCTTTTTAGTTCAATTTGTATCCCTTTTGATTTTGTTAATTCAAGAGAAATAAAACAATCTGATTTACTTCCTTTGTTCCCTGTGTTTGCAATTTTATCTGACATATTTGCCTTTTAGATTTATTAAATTCAATTTTTAATGACACGCAAATTATTGATTTTTAAAATATATTCAAATTAGAAATGAAAAAAGTTAAAGAAGTGCTTGATGTTTTTTGAAAAATGGGGTAGATGAGAAGAAGTACTTAGAGTAAAAAACAGTCAGCAGTCGGCAGTCAAGAACAGTCAGCAGTCCGCAGTCGGCAGTCAAGAACAGTCAGCAGTCG
>JAYEOP010000119.1 GCA_034723125.1 Bacteroidota bacterium
AAAATATTTTGAATATTGAAAATAAAGTATTACATTTGAAAATTATTGATAAAGGTTGCAATAAAACAACTTTGTGAAATTTATCATCCAACGATATTAAAAGGTGATTTTTACAGCCATACTGAAAAAAATATTGTTATGTTTTTAAAATTGTTAATATCAGTTCTGAAAATCGGAATTGTTTAAATAATAAATTGTGAACGTCATTTTGCTTAAAAGCTGTTTTTTTTAAACAAAGTGATATAAAAAATAATATTATGAAAAAGTTTAAGTATTTAGTTCTCGTATTCATTGTTCTTTTTACAGTAACAACATCAAGTCTTAAAGCTACACATATTTTTGGTGGAGATATTACATGGGATTGTGTAGGGCAAGATAGTTTTATAATTACAGCTACAATTTATAGAGATTGTAATGGAATAAATCTAAGTAATGCATCGATTCCTATAAAGTGTAAATCAACAAACCAAACAATTACTACCATCAATATTCCTAAACCTGCACCGATTGATATAACACCTAATTGCTCAAGTAGTTGTACAAGATGTCAATCAGGGAGTTGTTCTTTTCCTTATGGTATAGAAAAATATGTTTATTCGAAATTGGTAGATTTAAGTATTGCAGGAAGTTGTTGTGAATTAATTATATCTTATCAGATGTGTTGCAGACCAACAATAATTACTACTGGAGGAGCCTCTAAAAATTTTTATGTAGAATCGATGCTAAATCGTTGCTTAACTCCTTGTGATAATTCCCCGAAATTCTCAATAGATCCTGTTACTGTCATCTGTGCTAATGAAAAGATTAATCTGAATCCGGGAGTTTATGATATTGACAGGTTAGCTAGTGGAGAATTATTAGATTCAATTTCTTATTCTCTTACAAAGCCTCGTAATGGAAATTCTTCATATATTCCTTATACAGGTGGTTATAGTTATGACAAACCATTAATGTTCTGGGGATTTCCAAATAAAACTTTCCCCTATCCTCGTGGATTTCATTTTGATGCTTCATCAGGAGATTTAAAATTTAAAACTACGAAGGTTCAATATACAATTATGGCTATAAAAATTTCAGAATATAGAAATGGGGTTCTCATTGGTGAAGTGAATCGTGATCGCTCCTTGATAATTATGAATTGTCCTAATAACGATAATCCTCAACTATTGTCCAATTCGTATTACAAGGAAGTACTTTTAGGTGATACGGTTTCTTTTAATATTTTAACATCCGATGATAACATAAATGATTCCTTACATATTTCTTGGTCGAATAATATTACCGGTGCAAACTGGACTGATAATAATGACTCGGTAAAGCATCCGTCTGCTAATTTTACATGGGTGCCTACTTCACAAGATGCTAATTGTTTGCCTTTTAACTTTTATGTAAATGTAAGAGATAATGCTTGCCCCTTAAATGCTATTTCTTCAAAAGCATTTAAAGTTTGGGTAAGAGATTCAATTAGTGGTGATGTGACTGTTCAAAAGATGGGTTGCGGAAAATATAAGCTTACTGCACAACCAACAGGTATTCATCAAAATTTAAAATTTGAATGGACAATGCCTGGAGGGGTAAAATATTTTACAAACCCAATTTACTATAAAAATTATAATCAAGGATATTTACATTATTCTTTACAAATGACAACTTCTTACGATACTTTTAATTACAGTAATACAATAATTGCAGATACTTTTATCAATGTAGATTTACCTGCTGATACAGCTTTGTGTGTGGGAGGAAGTTTAAACATTTCATCAATTGTTAATTATGCTCAAGGAAATATTTCCTATTTGTGGAGTGATAGCAGTACAACTGATAATATTAATGTTGGTCCTTTATACAAAGATTCTCTGATTATTTTAAATGTTAGCGATTCATCAAATTGTGTTTCCTTGGATTCTATTTTTATTGATATTCATGATTTGGAGATTGATCTTGGGGAAGATTTGCATTTTTGCGATTATTCAGATGGAATAGTAGAAGCAGATGTTGACTTAAATAGTAGCGGTTATATCTCATCCTACGAATGGTATGAATTGGGAAATACAAATGTTGTTGGTTCGCTAAAACAAATTAGTGTTTCGGATTCCGGAGTATATTATTGTAAAGCAATTGATAACATAGGTTGCACAGCTACAGACACAATAAATGTTTTTGAAATATCACAACCAAATGTAAATGCAGGTGTTGATGATTCAATTTGTTCAAGAGATGGTTTAATAGAGTTGAATGGCACTCCTTCAATACCATCTGGAGTTTGGACGGGAACTGCTGTTGTTTATCAAAATTCAAAATATTATTTTAACGCAGAGGATACATCAATTGTAAATGCAGGAAAATACAAACTGAATTATTTATACACGGATATTTATGGATGTTCAAATGAGGATAGCTTGTTTTATACTGTTATTCATTCACCTACTCAGCCGATTGCAGGTTCTTATTCTAATCTTTGTATTAACGATGGTTTGCTACAGCTAAATGCAACTCCAATCGGGGGAGTCTGGAGTGGAAATGGAATTGTTACAGTAAATAATTTTGACCCTCAACTTGCAGGAGTAGGTACTCATAAGTTAATTTATAAAGTTGAAAATTCTTTTTGTTCACTTTGTGATTCAACAACAATTACGGTTTTTGATTTACCAAATGTTTTTGCCTCAACAATTACAGGGGAAACAGTATTTTGTAAAGAATACGGGTTGATTGAACTTATTGCGAGTCCTATCGGTGGAATAAATGGCGGATATTGGAGTAATAATGTAGTTAATAAAAAATATTTTAATACGGATGCTCCCGAAGGGAATTATGAGGTAATTTACTATTTTGTTGATAATAACGGATGTGAGAATTCTGATACCATATTAATTTTATTGGGAGATTCTAAGGTAGAAATTGATGGAAATAAAGATTTTATTTGCAAAGGGGATAAAGCTGATTTACATGCAGAATATGAAATTTCAAAAAGAATACAGTGGATGAAAGCCGACAATGCTGACGGTACTTTGTATGGTAATACAGGCTTTAAAGATATAAAATATTTCCCCGGTACAAATGATAATTTGAAAAAATGGTTTTGGATAAAAGTAAAAACTGTTGATCCTGTTTGTTCCACAGTTTGGGATTCTGTTTTAATAAATATTGTTGATTTACCTGTAATTGATTTTAGTGCTTCACCTACAAGTGGAGAAGTTCCTATGGTTGTGAATTTCACAAACCTTTCTTCAACAGATAGTGGTAGTATTAATAATTATTTCTGGAAATTTGGTAATGGTGATACATCAATAAATCAAAATCCTGTTTATGAATATAATATTAATGGAGATTATGATGTTTCTCTTTTTGTTTCCACTGATTTGGGTTGTGAAAACGATTTAATGAAGACAAAATTTATAGAAGTTTTAAAATCAGGAATAAAGGACAGTAAGATTGCAACTAAAATTAAGATAGTTCCAAATCCTGCACAAGATAAATTTTTGATATTGGCAGATAAAAATGAAAAAATAAACTCGGTAATTATATACAATTCATTAGGCAAAAAAGTATTGAACTTTGTTGATGTTAATGATTCAAGATTAACCGTTAACGCCAAGGAGTTACCTAAAAGTATTTATTTTATTAAGATTAATCTGAATAATGATAAAGAATATTTTGAGCAAGTGATTATTGAGTAGGATAGAATAAGTGATAAGTGAAAAAATAAGTGCAAACTTTTTGTTTTTACCATAATATCGTACCTACGGTACTGAAAAAAGCTCCAGAGGAGCTATATTATGGTAACTTCTGTGATAAAATAAACAAAAGTGCCATCGGCACGACATTATTTGCTTAGATAAATAGTGCCTCTTAGAAAACTATCTATTTTTATAAAATGAATTATTTTTGATGAGATTTTTACTTTTTGGAAATGAACTGATGCCTTTGCATCAGTGATTTGAGAAAAATAAAAATATCGCAAAAAGAAACATTTTTAATTTTGGAGAGTTTTCTAAGAGGCACTAAATAGAACTTAGCCCAAAAATAGTAATCTGTGAATCTGTCTTCGACAGACGAAGTTTGTGGCAAATTTGATTACCCACAGTATTTGACATAGAACCTCCCTAAAATGAAAGTGAATAAAATCATTTAAATTAGTTTAGAAAATATATATTTGCTCCCAAAATTTTTTCAAAGAAAACAGTCTTAAAGAACATTTACTTTAATATAATTGAAAACAAAATGGAAGAAACAAAAATTACAACAGGTGGAGAATTTTTGGTTAAAGATGCTCAAGCTAATGATATTTTTATTCCTGAAGATGCAAATGAAGAACAAAAGA